>NZ_JBVVQE010000026.1:0-94484 GCF_055811435.1 Mesorhizobium sp. WSM4837 | reverse complement strand
CCCGCCCCCCGCGGGGGGGGGGGGCGGCCGCCCCCCCGCGCCCCGGGGCGCCCCCCCCCCCCCCCCCCCCCCGGCGGGGGCCCCCCCCCCCCCCCCCCGGGGGGGGGGGGGGGGGGGTCCCCCGCGGGCCCCCCCCCCCCCCCGCCGCGCCCCCCGCCGCCCCCCCCCCCGCGGCCGAATCGATCCACCGGGCACTGACCTCGAACGGGAGGGCATGAGCATGGCAGATATCAGAAACAATTTCGTCGGCATCAAATCTCCGAATCCGTTCTGGCTGGCCTCGGCGCCGCCGACCGACAAGGCCTACAATGTCATCCGCGCCTTTAGGGCGGGCTGGGGCGGCGTTGTCTGGAAGACGCTCGGCGAAGAGGGGCCGCCGGTGGTCAATGTCAACGGCCCGCGCTATGGCGCGATCTGGGGCGCCGATCGCCGCCTGCTCGGCTTGAACAACATCGAACTGATCACCGACCGCGACTTGCAGACCAATCTGCGCGAGATCAAGCAGGTCAAGATGGACTGGCCCGACCGCGCCATCGTCGTCTCGCTGATGGTGCCTTGCGAGGAGCATGCGTGGAAGGCGATCCTGCCGGTGGTCGAGGAGACCGGGGCCGACGGCATCGAGCTCAATTTCGGCTGCCCGCACGGCATGTCGGAACGCGGCATGGGTGCCGCCGTCGGCCAGGTGCCGGAATACATCGAAATGGTGGTGCGCTGGTGCAAGGCCAACACCCGCATGCCTGTCATCACCAAGCTGACGCCGAACATCACCGATATACGCAAGCCGGCGCGTGCCGCCCTTGCCGGCGGCACCGACGCGGTGTCGCTGATCAACACCATCAATTCGATCACCGGCGTCAATCTCGATAGTTTCGCACCGGAGCCGACGATCGACGGCAAGGGTTCGCATGGCGGCTATTGCGGTCCGGCGGTGAAGCCGATCGCCATGAACATGGTCGCCGAGATCGCCCGCGATCCGGAAACGCACGGGCTGCCGATCTCCGGCATCGGCGGCATCACCACCTGGCGCGACGCTGCCGAATTCATGGCGCTCGGCGCCGGCAATGTGCAGGTGTGCACGGCGGCGATGACTTATGGCTTCAAGATCGTGCAGGAGATGATCGCCGGCCTGGAAAACTGGATGGACGAGAAGGGCCATGCCTCGCTCGACGACATCGTCGGCCGCGCCACGCCTAACGTCACCGACTGGCAATACCTCAACCTCAATTACGTCGCCAAGGCGCATATCGACCAGGAGGCCTGCATCAAGTGCGGCCGCTGCCACATCGCCTGCGAGGACACCTCGCACCAGGCGATCACCGCAATCGTCGACGGCGTCAGACGTTTCGAGGTGATCGAGGCCGAATGCGTCGGCTGCAACCTCTGCGTCAATGTCTGTCCTGTCGAGAACTGCATCACCATGGAGCCGCTGGCGGCCGGCGTCATCGACCAGCGCACCGGCAGACCGGTGTCGCCGGTCTACGCCAACTGGACGACGCATCCGAACAACCCGATGGCCAAGGTGGCCGCGGAGTAAGTTTCTTCCCGGTCGAAGCGGTTGAATCCTCGAGGTTGGCGCTGCCCCTCATCCGCCTGCCGGCACCTTCTCCCCGTGGACGGGGAGAAGCCCGCTGACCGCGGCCTTGGCTCTCTATTCTGCAACGCTGGAGATTGGCGAAAACGTCGATGCCGGCGTCTTTCTCCCCGTTTACGGGGAGAAATGCCCGGCAGGGCAATGAGGGGCGGCGCCATCGATCGGATGAAATCGCCGTCAGCGCAGCCATCCATAGTCGAGACTCTTAATTTCCTATTGCGGATAAAAATTATCCACGATAAGATATATCCATGAATTGGGACTCAGAAAAATGAAGCTGGGCGAGGGCGTTGAAGCGGCCATCCACTGCGCCGCCATGCTTGCCGGCGTGGAAGGCGCGGCGACCATGCCGGGTGCTGCCATGGCGGAAGCGTTCGGCCTGTCGCCGAGCTATCTGCTCAAGCATCTCAACGCGCTGACGGCGTCGGGCATCCTGGAATCGGTGCCCGGGCCATCGGGCGGTTTCCGGCTGGCGCGGCCGGCGGAGCGCATAACGCTGCTCGACATCGTGCTCGCCGTGGAAGGACGCGAACCGGCCTTCCGCTGCGGCGAAATCCGTCAGCGCGGGCCGGCCAGGCTCGATGCCTCCGCCTATGTCAAACCTTGCGGCATCAGCGTCGCGATGCTGAAGGCCGAGCGCGCCTATCGCGTTGCTCTTGCCGAGGCCCGGCTGTCCGACATCGTTGCCGACTATATGAGCGACGCCGATCCCCGTTCAGTCGCCGCCAACTGCGCCTTTGTCGAGCGCCATCAACGACCGCAGAAATCCAGTTCAACCAAGCAAGCGTGAAGGGTAAGAGAATGAAACAGAGGCTGCAATTCTTCGGCGCGGCGCCGGAAATCATGAAAGCGGTATCGGCGCTCAACAAGGCGGTCGACGAGTGCGGGCTCGAGGCAAGCCTGCTGCATCTGGTCAAGCTGCGGGCGTCGCAGATCAATGGCTGTTCGTATTGCGTCGAGATGCATAGCCGCGAGGCGCGCCGAGATGGCGAGACCGAGCAGCGGCTCTATCTCGTCTCCGCCTGGAAGGAATCGCCGCTGTTTTCCGAGCGCGAACGTGCTGCCTTCGCCTGGACCGACGTGGTGACGAAGATCGCCGACAGCGGCGTGCCGGATGATCTCTATGCAAAAACGCTTGGACACTTCTCGGAAGAGGAACTTGTCAAGCTGTCCGTAGCGATCGGCATGATCAACACCTGGAACCGCCTCTGCGTTCCCTTCCACGCCATTCATCCGGTAGCGGCGGCCAAGGCCGCCTGAGCAGAGGAAACTGGATGCGCGGCCTTAACGCCCCGCGCGTCTCTTTTTGCTTTGGGATCAAGACCCATGTTGTCGAATTTTGAGAATGAGATTCTGGTTGCCGCACGCCTGCTGCTTGGCGGCGCCTTTGTCTTTGCCGGCCTGCGCAACATCCAGAATGCAGGCTTCCTGACCCAGTTGATGACGACGCGAGGCGTGCCGCAGGCGCGGCTGATGCTGTGGCTGGGGATCGTCCTGCAAATCGTATCCGGAGCGCTGGTGATATCAGGTGTCTGGACCGCTGCCGCGGCTCTGTGCCTGGTGCTGTTCCTGATGGTGGCCACGCCGATGTTCCACAATTTCTGGGATCATCAGGGGCCCGAGCGCGCGTCGCGCATCAACGGCTTTGTCGGCAACGTGGCGCTGACTGGAGGTTTCCTGGCGCTGGCGGCGCAGCCGCTTTGAAGGTTCGGTGGCCGCCTCGCGGAGGCAGCCGCCGCAGCCTCTGGCAAACGGTCTCAATCCGTCAAACCCTATTGCTGAAGCGTCAGTTCTTCGGCTTCAGCCCGTCGATGAACAATTGCTCGAGAAACCTTGCAGCATCCTCGAAGCGGCCGTCGCCGCCGCGGTCGGGGCCGAGCACGGCGCGGACCTGAACGTCGAAATCGGCATAGTGCTGCGTCGTCGCCCAGATCGAGAAGATCAGGTGCCAGGGGTCGGTGGGCGCGATCTTGCCGGCGCGCATCCAGCCCTTGATGACGGCGGCCTTCTCGTCGACAAGCGTCTTCAGCTCGCCTTCCAGCATCGGCATGATGCGCGGCGCGCCCTGCAGGATCTCGTTGGCGAACAGTCGGCTTTCCCTGGGGAAGTCGCGCGCCATTTCGAGTTTGCGCCTGATATAGCTGCGCAATTCGGTCAAGGGATCGCCGATGTCGTCGAGTTCGCGCAGCGGCGCCAGCCAGGTGTCGAGAAGCCGCTGCATCAGCGTCTCGTGGATGTCCTCCTTGCGGCGGAAATAGTAGAGCAGGTTCGGCTTCGACATGCCGGCGGCTTCGGCGATCTGGTCGATGGTCGAGCCGCGAAAGCCGTTGGTCGAGAACACCTCGAGCGCCGCCTCCAGGATCAGCTCGCGCTTTTCCTGCTGGATGCGGGTACGGCGAGGAGCGGGAATTTCCATGTCGGCCGTCACTGCGGCATATCCTGGGTTGGAGAGCGATCTGGACCAATTCTCTGGACCAGTTTTTCTCCGGCCTGTGGAGCGCGCCTCAGCTGCCGCATTTCCGCTAGTAATCCCTTGACCGCCGACAGGGCGGTGCTAACGTTTGTCCAATCGGTCAAAATTTGCGTAGCACGAAAACGCAGCAGAGACCAAGTGTCGGGAAGACCAAGCGTTAGCCGCACCGAAACAGGTTACAAGGGGAAGTCTTGGTCATGTCCAACCGGCTGAAAGTCACGCCGAACGATCTCAGCGCATTCTGGATGCCGTTCACGGCAAACCGGCAGTTCAAGCAGGCGCCGCGCATGATGGTGTCCGCCAAGGACATGCATTACACGACGAGCGACGGTCGCACGGTTTTAGACGGCACTGCCGGCCTGTGGTGCGTCAATGCCGGCCACTGCCGGCCGAAGATCACCGATGCGATCCAGAGCCAGGCCGCCGAGCTCGACTATGCGCCGGCGTTCCAGATGGGTCACCCGATCGTCTTCGAATTGGCGAACCGTTTGGTCGACCTGGCGCCGGAGGGCATGGACCACGTGTTCTTCACCAATTCCGGATCGGAATCGGTCGAGACCGCGTTGAAGATGGCGATCGCCTATCACCGCGCCAGAGGCGAGGGCTCGCGCACCCGCCTGATCGGCCGCGAGCGCGGCTATCACGGCGTCAATTTCGGCGGCATCTCGGTCGGCGGCATCGTCACCAACCGCAAGATGTTCGGCACGCTGCTCGGCGGCGTCGACCACATGCCGCACACCCACCTGCCGGAGAAGAATTCGTTCACCAAGGGCGTGCCCGAGCATGGCGCGGAACTGGCCAACGAGTTGGAGCGCATCGTCGCGCTGCACGACGCCTCGACCATCGCGGCCGTTATCGTCGAGCCGGTGGCGGGTTCCACCGGCGTCATCCTGCCGCCGAAGGGCTATCTCGAGAGGCTGCGCGAGATTTGCACCAGGCATGGCATCCTTTTGATCTTCGACGAGGTCATCACCGGCTTCGGCCGTCTCGGCACGCCGTTTGCCGCCGACTATTTCGGCGTCACGCCCGACATCATGACCACCGCCAAGGGCGTCTCCAACGGCGTCATCCCGATGGGCGCGGTGTTCGTCAAGAAGGAAATCCACGACGCCTTCATGACCGGCCCCGAGCATATGATCGAGTTCTTCCACGGCTACACCTATTCGGGCAATCCGATCGCCTGTGCGGCGGCGCTGGGCACGCTCGATACCTATAAGGAAGAGGGCCTGCTCACCCGCGGCCAGGAACTGGCGCCGTATTGGGAAGACGCGCTGCATTCGCTGAAGGGCGAGCCGAACGTCATCGACATCAGAAACATCGGCCTGATCGGTGCGATCGAGTTGGCGCCCATCCCCGGCAGTCCGACCAAGCGTGCCTTCTCGGCTTTTGTGAAAGCGTTCGAGCGCGGCGCGCTGATCCGCACCACCGGCGACATCATCGCGCTGTCGCCGCCGCTGATCATCACCAAGGGCCAGATCAACGAATTGATCGACCATGTGCGTGAAGTGCTGAGGGCGGTGGATTGAGAAACGCGGCGCAGCTTTCCCTGGGGGACGCTGCGCAATCGATGAGGTTTTAGAAATGGCCGCTCCGGGCGAGAATCTGCGAATCAATTCAGACCGTTTGTGGGATTCGATAATGGAGATGGCGAAGATCGGCCCCGGCGTTGCCGGCGGCAACAATCGCCAGACGTTGACCGACGCGGACGGCGAGGGGCGGCAGCTGTTCAAGCGCTGGTGCGAGGCGGCGGGACTTGAAATGGGCCTCGACGAGATGGGCACGATGTTTGCCCGCCGCGAGGGCACCGAGCCCGATCTGCCGCCGGTCTATGTCGGCAGCCATCTCGACACCCAGCCGACCGGCGGCAAGTATGACGGCGTGCTTGGCGTGCTCGGCGGCCTGGAGATCGTGCGCTCGCTCAACGAACTCGGCATCAAGACAAAACATCCGATCGTCGTCACCAACTGGACGAACGAGGAAGGCGCGCGCTTTGCGCCGGCGATGATGGCATCCGGCGTGTTCGCCGGCGTCCTCGACCAGGCCGACGTCTACGAACATGTCGACAAGGACGGCAAGAAATTCGGCGAGGAGCTCGAACGCATCGGCTGGAAAGGCAGCGAGAAAGTCGGTGAGCGCAAGATCCACGCCTTCTTCGAGCTGCATATCGAGCAGGGCCCGATCCTCGAGGACGAGGGCATCGACATCGGCGTCGTCACCCATGGCCAGGGATTGAAATGGCTGCAGGTGACGCTGACCGGCAAGGAGGCGCATACCGGCTCGACGCCGATGCCCAAGCGCCGCAATGCCGGGCTCGGCATGGCGCGGGTGATCGAGCTGGTGCACGAGATCGCCATGGACTACCAGCCCGACGCCGTCGGCGCGGTCGGCCACATGGAAGTCTATCCGAACTCGCGCAACATCATTGCCGGCCGCACCATGTTCACCATCGACATCCGCTCGCCGGAAAAGGAAGTGCTCGACGCCATGGACGGGCGTATTCGCGAAGGCATCGACACGATCTGCGAAGCGCTCGACATCCAATATCAAATCGACCAGGTCGGCCATTTCGATCCGGTGACTTTCGATCCGGGCTGCATCAAGGCTGTGCGGGATGCAGCCGAGCGCCTGGGTTACACGCATCGCAACATCGTCTCCGGCGCCGGCCACGACGCCTGCTGGATCAACCGCGTCGCGCCGACGGCAATGGTGATGTGCCCTTGCGTCGACGGGCTCAGCCACAACGAGGCCGAGGAGATCACCAAGGAATGGGCGGCGGCCGGCGCCGACGTGCTGTTCCACGCAGTGGTGGAGACGGCGGTGATTGTGGAGTGAGACGTCGGCGCTGTACCCCCACCCCTAACCCCTCCCCACAGGGGGGAGGGGGACTGGCAATGCCGGCTCCTCTTCCTGTGGCGAAAGCTTTGATGGGTTCAGCTGTGGTAGTGCGACGAAAAGCCTCCCTCCCCCTTGTGGGGAGGGATTGAGGGTGGGGGTACTCGTCTTGGCACCGAGCGCGATCGATCCAGCCGCCATAAAGCGTGCCAGGGCACTGCGCCGGAACATGACGGATGGTGAACGCAAGCTCTGGTCTGAATTGAAAGAGTTCCGTCGCCTCTACGGCCTGCATGCCAGGAAGCAGGCGCCGATCGGACCTTACATTGCGGACTTCGTGTTACATGAGAAGAACCTCGTCATCGAGGTCGATGGAGAGCATCACTTCACGCCGGAGCAGATGGACAAGGATCGAATACGCGATGCATGGTTTGGCCGACAGGGCTATCGTGTGCTGCGGTTTTCGACAGGAGACCTGGCAAATTCTTTCGACGGTTGCGTCGAGGAGATATTGCGGGAAGTTGGAGTCATGTAGAGGCCGTTCAGGGCTCGATCCCGAACCGATCTAATCAAGCAGGCCGCTCACCAAGAAGCGCGAGAAAAACAAGGGAACAAGAAAATGACCAAAGTCATCAGGAACGGCACCATCGTCACCGCCGATCGAAGCTGGAAGGCCGACGTGCTGTTCAAGCACGGCAAGATCATCGCCATCGGGCCGGACCTGCATGGCGACCACGAGTTCGACGCCAGCGGCTGCTATGTGATGCCGGGCGGCATCGATCCGCACACCCATCTCGAAATGCCGTTCATGGGCACCTATTCGGCCGACGATTTCGAGAGCGGCACCCGCGCCGCGCTTGCCGGCGGCACCACCATGGTTGTCGATTTCTGTCTGCCGGCGCCGCAGCAGTCGCTGCTCGAGGCCCTGCAGATGTGGGACAACAAGACCTCGAAAGCGTCTTGCGACTATTCTTTCCACATGGCGATCACCTGGTGGGGCAAGCAGGTGTTCGACGAGATGGCCACCGTCGTCGACAAGGGCATCACCTCGTTCAAGCACTTCATGGCCTACAAGGGCGCGCTGATGGTCGACGACGACGAGATGTATTCGTCGTTCCAGCGCTGCGCCGACCTTGGCGCGCTGCCGCTGGTCCATGCCGAGAATGGCGACGTGGTCGCCGCACTGTCGCAGAAGCTGCTGGCCGCCGGCAACAACGGCCCCGAAGGGCACGCTTACTCGCGGCCGCCGGAAGTGGAAGGCGAGGCGACCAACCGCGCCATCATGATCGCCGACATGGCCGGCGTGCCGCTCTATGTCGTGCATGTCTCCTGCGAGCAGGCCCATGAAGCCATTCGCCGGGCGCGGCAGAAGGGCATGCGGGTGTTCGGCGAGCCGCTGATCCAGCATCTGACGCTCGACGAGAGCGAATATTTCAACAAGGACTGGGACCATGCGGCGCGCCGCGTCATGAGCCCGCCGTTCCGCAACAAACTGCACCAGGATTCGCTGTGGGCCGGCCTGCAGGCCGGATCGCTGCAAGTGGTGGCGACCGACCATTGCGCCTTTACCACCAGCCAGAAGCGCAACGGTGTCGGCGATTTCACCAAGATCCCGAACGGCACCGGCGGGCTCGAGGACCGCTTGCCGGTGCTGTGGACCACCGGGGTCAACACCGGCCGGCTGACGATGAACGAGTTTGTCGCGGTGATCTCGACCAATATCGCCAAAATCCTCAACATGTATCCGAAGAAGGGCGCCATCGTCGAAGGCGCCGACGCCGACATCCTCGTCTGGGACCCGAAGCGCAAGAAGACGATCACCTCCAAGAAGCAGCAATCGGTGATCGACTACAACGTCTTCGAAGGTTTCGAGGTGACCGGCCTGCCGCGCTTCGTCTTTTCGCGCGGCGAACTGTCGATCCAGGAGAACGAGGTCAAGGCGAAGCCCGGCCATGGCGAGTTCGTCGGCCGCGAGCCGAATGCCGCGGTCAATCGGGCGCTGTCGACCTGGAAGGAAATTTCCGCGCCGCGCAAGGTGGAACGATCAGGCATTCCGGCGACCGGGGTGTGAGCTTGCGCGGGTTTGTCGAAGTCGGCGCCGCCCCTCAGGGGCAGCGCAAACCTGAAGCGATTGCACTGAAGCCGACCTCAGGCGACCAGCCCATCCAGTTGCGGCAGCAGCACGACGCTTTCCTGTTCGTTGGGATCGGTGCGGGCGATGACCGCCGAGGCCGGGCTGTCGCTCAGATTGGCCGGCAGATGCGGCACGCCGGCGGGAATGTAGAAGAGGTCGCCGGCCTTGGCCACGGTCTGCTGCTCGAGCCGGTCGCCATACCAGGTATGGACCTCGCCGGAGAGCACATAGATCGCCGTCTCATGGCTTTCGTGCATATGCGCCTTGGCGCGGGCACCGGGCGGCATGGTGAGCAGGTGCATGCAGATGCCGGTAGAGCCGACCGTCTCGGCGGCGATGCCGGTGAAATAACTCAATCCCTGCTTGCCTTCATAAGAGCCTTCGGGGCGGATAAGATGGCAGGTGGGTTTGGACGACATCGGGCAAACTCTCGATCGAGTGGGACAAGATAAGTGGAAAGCAGCATTTTGGCAAAAGCAACGGGAGTGCGGCCGGCGCGGCGGCGGTGCGAAAAGCCAGGCTGCGGCCTATGACCGGACAGTCGCCAGCCGTCGTTTCGGCAAGCAAGCTCGGCCTGACCTTCCAGACCAGCGACGGTCCGGTGCAGGCGCTGTCGAATGTCGACCTGACCATCGGCAAGGGCGAATTCGTCTCCTTCATCGGGCCGTCCGGCTGCGGCAAGACGACCTTGCTGCGGGTCATCGCCGATCTCGAGAAACCGACATCGGGAAGCATCTCCGTCAATGGCGTGACGCCGGAGCAGGCGCGCGAAAACCGCGCCTATGGCTATGTCTTCCAGGCGGCCGCACTTTATCCGTGGCGCACGATCGAGCGCAATGTGGCGCTGCCCCTGGAGATCATGGGCCTGTCGAGGGCAGAGCAGGCGGCGCGCATCAAGCGCACGCTTGATCTCGTCAACCTGTCCGGCTTCGAGCAGAAATACCCGTGGCAGCTTTCCGGCGGCATGCAGCAGCGTGCCTCGATCGCGCGGGCGCTAGCCTTCGATGCCGATCTTCTGTTGATGGACGAGCCGTTCGGCGCGCTGGACGAGATCGTGCGCGACCACCTCAACGAACAACTGCTGGAGCTTTGGGATCGGACCAACAAGACCATCTGCTTCGTCACCCATTCCATTCCCGAGGCGGTCTACCTGTCGACGCGGATCATAGTCATGTCGCCGCGCCCGGGCCGCGTCAGCGATGTCATCGAATCGACGCTGCCGAAGAAGCGGCCGCTCGACATTCGCGAGACGCCGGAGTTTTTGGCGATCGCGGCGCGGGTGCGTGACGGGCTCAGGGCAGGGCACAGCTATGAGGATTGAGCGGGATGGGCTCTCTCCTCTCCCCGACGGGGCCAGCGGGCCCACCCATGCCTTCGTCATCCTAGGGCGGAGCCGCCGCGAAGCGGCGTTCATCGAGAGCACGGCCAACCACGCCTTCGTCATCCTAGGGCGAAGCAAGGAGCGAAGCGCCGCGGCGCAGACCCTAGGATCCATGCCGTTACCTCCCCGCTCCGCAACGGTGCGGAACATCGCTCCCTGTCTTGAGGGAACGTCGGCTGCGGTGGCTTGGTTGGCGGATATTCTGGACCGCTTGGGCCATTCGGCCGAAGTCACGGAATGGATCCTAGGGTCTACGCCCGCCGCTTCGCGGCGGCTTCGCCCTAGGATGACGAAAGCGCGTCACGCAGAGCGTGTGCCGTCTGGCGAGGGCCGCTAGATGGACTCCTTTCGCGACAAGATCGTTCCGGTGACCTCGATCCTCGCAGGCGTGGTGGTCGTCTGGTATGTTTTCGCCGTCATCCTCAACGCGCCGTTCCAGCGCGATCTCGACCGCCGTGCCGGCGAGACACCGGGGATCGTGGAGTTCATCGGCAAGACGATGTCGCAGCCCAAGCCGACGCTGCCGGCGCCGCATCAGGTGGCCGTGAATTTCTTCGAGAACACGTTTCTGCGCCAGGTCACCAGCAATCGCAGCCTTGTCTACAATGCCTGGGTGACGCTGTCCTCGACGCTGCTCGGCTTCGCTTTCGGCACGGCGCTCGGCATCCTGATTGCCGTCGGCATCGTCCATGTGGCGACGCTCGACCGCAGCCTGATGCCGTGGATCATCGCCTCGCAGACCATTCCGATCCTCGCGGTGGCGCCGATGATCATCGTCGTGCTGGCGGCGATCGGCGTTACCGGCCTGATCCCGAAGGCGCTGATCTCGACCTATCTGTCGTTCTTCCCGGTGGCGGTCGGCATGGTCAAGGGGCTGCGTTCGCCCGAACTCACCCATCTCGACCTGATGCACACCTACAATGCCAGCCCCTCGCAGACCTTCTGGAAATTGCGGGTGCCGGCATCGGTGCCGTTCCTGTTCACCTCGATGAAGGTGGCGGTCGCCGCCAGCCTGGTCGGCGCCATCGTCGGTGAGTTGCCGACCGGTGCCGTCGCCGGCATCGGCGCCAAGCTGCTCGCCGGCGCCTATTATAGTCAGACCATCGACATCTGGTCGGCGCTGGTGGCCGGCTCGGTGGTGGCGGCCTTGCTGGTGATGGTGGTCGGAATTGCCGGGCGCCTCGTCGACCGCGCCATGGGCGGGAGGCCGGCATGAGTTCCCTCCTGAGCCTTTCGTCGATCACCCCCCGCTCGTGGCAAGGGTATGCCGCGCTTGTCCTTCTTGCCGGCGCGCTGCTTCTTTGGCCGCTTGTCGATGCGGCGCTCGGCTATGGTGTCGGTACCGCGGCTTTGATTTTTTTGTTGCTGCTCCTGGCAATCGAGGCCGATAATTTCCCGCCGGCAGTCGGGGTGGTGTTGCTCTTCCTTGGGGCGCATGGCGCGGCGTGGCTATTGCTCGCCGGCATAACCGGCAACGAAGGCACCGCTCGCGCGTCGTTCTATCTGCTGCTCGCCGCGGCATGGCTTCTGGCCTGGCGCTGCGTGACGGTGCTGTCAGCGCTTCGCCCGGCCTTGCGCTGGGCGGCGACCGCTTTGCGGCTGATCATCCCGGCGATCTTCGGCGCCTGGATCCTGATCATCTGGGAGGCGGTGACGCGCGGCGCCGGCATTCCTTTCATCCTGCTGCCGCCGCCAAGCGCCATCGGCGTGCGCATCGCCAATTCGCTGCCGGTGCTGGCCGCCGACGTGCGGCAGACCATCTTCAAGGCGGTGATCTTCGGCTACGTCGTTGGCAGCGGCGCCGGCTTCCTTGCCGCCATCGCGGCCGACCGCGTGCCGTTCCTGCGCCGCGGCTTGCTGCCGATCGGCAATATGGTGTCGGCGCTGCCGATCATCGGCGTGGCGCCGATCATGGTCATGTGGTTCGGCTTCGACTGGCAGTCGAAGGCCGCCGTCGTCATCATCATGACCTTCTTCCCGATGCTGGTGAACACGGTCGCCGGGCTTGCCGCCTCCGGCCATATGGAACGCGACCTGATGCGCACCTATGCGTCGAGCTACTGGCAGACGCTGTTCAAGCTGCGGCTGCCGGCGGCAGCGCCCTTCATCTTCAATGCGCTGAAGATCAATTCGACGCTGGCGCTGATCGGCGCCATCGTCGCGGAGTTCTTCGGCACGCCGGTGGTCGGCATGGGATTCCGGATTTCGACCGAAGTCGGACGGATGAATATCGACATGGTCTGGGCCGAAATCGCAGTTGCAGCACTTGCGGGTTCGGTCTTTTATGGCGTGGTCGCTCTTTTCGAGAGAGCAGTCACGTTTTGGCATCCCTCCGTCCGTGGTGGATAGGGCGGTGGCGGGTTTGGAATCAGGGTTGGATTGAAGGTCCTGGTCCTAAAACGGTAAACACTTAACTCCAGAGGGTAAAAGCATGAAAAGACTTGTTGTTTCGATGCTGGCCGGCGCGATGTCGCTTGCCGCGTTCCAGGCGATGGCCGCAGACAAGGTGACGCTGCAGCTGAAATGGGTCACGCAGGCCCAGTTCGCCGGCTACTACGTCGCCAAGGACAAGGGTTTTTATGAGGCCGAGGGCCTCGACGTCGAGATCAAGCCGGGCGGCCCCGATATCGCGCCCGAGCAGGTGATCGCCGGTGGCGGCGCCGACGTCATCGTCGACTGGATGGGCGGCGCGCTGGCCGCACGCGAAAAGGGCGTGCCGCTGGTCAATATCGCCCAGCCGTTCAAGAAGGCCGGCATGCAGCTGGTCTGCCCGAAGGACGGCCCGGTCAAAACCGAAGCCGACTTCAAGGGCCATACGCTCGGCGTCTGGTTCTTCGGCAACGAGTATCCGTTCTACGCCTGGATGAACAAGCTCGGCCTGAAGACCGACGGTGGCCCGGATGGCGTCACCGTGCTGAAGCAGAGTTTCGACGTGCAGCCGCTGATCCAGAAGCAGGCGGATTGTATTTCGGTCATGACCTACAACGAATACTGGCAGCTCATCGATGCCGGCTACAAGCCGGAAGAGCTGATCGTGTTCAACTACTCGGCCATGGGCAACGACCTGCTTGAGGACGGTCTCTATGCCTTGGAGGACAAGCTCAAGGATCCGGCCTTCGAGGACAAGATGGTGCGTTTCGTGCGCGCCTCGATGAAGGGCTGGAAATACGCCGTCGACAATTCCGACGAGGCGGCCGGCATCGTCATGGACAATGGCGGCCAAGACGAGAACCACCAGAAGCGCATGATGGGCGAAGTCGCCAAGCTGCTCGACAATGCCGACGGCAAGCTCGACCCGGCGACCTACGCGCGCACCGCCAAGGCGCTGCTCGACCAGAAGATCATCACCAAGGAGCCAACCGGCGCCTACACGACCGCCATCACCGACAAGGCCATCAAGTAAAGGGCCATCAACCGGGGCCTCTGGGGTCCGCAATTCGAAAAAAGGGGACGGGCGACCACCCCTTTTTTGGCATGTAAAATAGCCGTTACCGGTGGAAACATCCGCTCGCCACAACCGTTGTTCCAGTGCATCCTGCTTCAGCGGATGTCATCGCCACAACGGAGAATTCCATGCGCATGCAATCCTTCTCGCCGATGCTTTCGGCGCTCGCCGTTTCGGCTTCCTTCCTGTGCGGTTCACCGGCCTTGGCCGACATGATGAAGATGAAGGCGACGCTCGATGGCGCTCAGCAGAATCCAGCCGTCACCACGGAGGGCAAAGGCGAGGCCACTCTCGGCTTCAACACCGACACGAAACAGCTCACCTGGAACGTGATGTATTCAGGTCTCAGTGGACCGGCGACGGCCGGACATATTCACGGTCCGGCAGCAAAGGGTGAAAATGCCGACGTCGTCGTCCCGTTCAAGGGCGCTCCGAAAAGCCCGTTCAACGGGGGGGCGATCCTGACCGACGCGCAGGCTGCCGACCTGATGGCCGGCAAATACTACATCAACATCCATACGGCGGCCCACAAGGACGGCGAGATCCGCGGGCAGATCGAGAAGGCGGCGACGATGTAGCGCAACGTCGGCCCGGCGGAGCGCTGCACTAGCCTGTCGAAGTTTGCGGCACAGCGCCGCGAAGAAATTCGGTCTATGCCTCTGCCGCTCAGGTCCTGTCCCGTATCTGGGTCATCGTCCGGGTCGGCGTGATCGCCTCGGGGTCGAGCCTGATCTCGACGATCGACGGCTTGCCGCTGGCGCGCGCG
The DNA here is from genome assembly GCF_055811435.1 of Mesorhizobium sp. WSM4837. Taxonomy (NCBI): domain Bacteria; kingdom Pseudomonadati; phylum Pseudomonadota; class Alphaproteobacteria; order Hyphomicrobiales; family Phyllobacteriaceae; genus Mesorhizobium; species Mesorhizobium sp. WSM4837. The sequence goes on along the minus strand of NZ_JBVVQE010000026.1, from coordinate 79,862 downwards.
CGTTCGAAGGCTGGCGCGAAGTCGGCCGTCTTCTCGACGGTTTCGCCATGGCCGCCATAGGCGCGGGCGAGCGCCGCGAAGTCGGGATTCTTCAGGTCGGTGGCGACGACGCGGCCGGGATATTCGCGTTCTTGGTGCATGCGGATGGTGCCGTAGATGCCATTGTTGACGACGACGACGATGATCGGCAGATCGTACTGCACGGCGGTGGCGAATTCCTGGCCGTTCATCAGGAAGCAGCCGTCGCCGGCGAAGGCGATCACGTCGCGCTCGGGAAACAGTTCCTTGGCGGCGACCGCTGCCGGCGTGCCGTAGCCCATCGAGCCGGAGGTCGGTGCTGCCTGCGTGGCAAAACGGCGGGAACGGTGGAAGCGGTGCACCCAGGTGGCGTAGTTGCCGGCGCCGTTGGTGAGGATGGCGTCGTCGGGCAGCATTTTTTCGAGATAGTTCATGATCGGCCCCATCTGGACGGCGCCGGGGCCGCTTTCGGGCGGTGTCGACCAGTCGAGATAGGCGGCGTGCAGCTTCGGTGTTTCATCCGCCCAGACCGGCGTGGCGGCCGGCTTGCGCCCGGCAAAGGCTTCGACGAAGGCGGACGGCGAGGCGTTGATCGCCAGCGTCGGCCGGTAGACGCGGCCGAGCTCGCCGGCGTCGGCATGGACATGGACCAGCGACTGGTCGGGGTAGGGGCTTTTGAGCAGCGTGTAGTCGGAGGACGGCATCTCGCCCATGCGGCCGCCGATCAGCAGCACGAGGTCGGCCTGCTTGATGGCGGTCGCCAGCTTCGGGTTGATGCCGATGCCGACATCGCCGGCATAGTTGGGGTGGAGATGATCGAACAGCATCTGGCGGCGGAAGGAACAGCCGACCGGCAGCGACCAGGCTTCGGCGATCGTCCGCATCCGCGCGACGGCCTCCGCATCCCAGCGTGTGCCGCCGAGGATGACGAAGGGGCGCTTTGCCTTGTTGAGAAGCTTTTCCAGAGCATCGAGCTCGGCCTCGCCCGGCCGCGTTTCGACCGGCGTGTGGGGCAGGGCGGCCGGCGCCTCGGCAAGGCTGGTCAGCATGTCTTCCGGCAGCGAGATGACGACCGGGCCGGGACGGCCGGATGTCGCCACCGCGAAGGCGCGGGTGACGAATTCGGGGATGCGCGCGGCGTCGTCGATCTCGACGACCCATTTGGCGATGTCGCCGAAGAACCTGACGTAGTCGACCTCTTGAAAAGCCTCGCGCTGCTTGGCGTGGCTGGCGACCTGGCCGATGAACAGGATGACGGGCACCGAATCCTGCATGGCGATGTGGATGCCGGCCGAGGCGTTGGTGGCGCCGGGGCCGCGGGTGACGAAGCAGATGCCTGGCTTGCCGGTCAGGCGGCCATGGCAGTCGGCCATCATCGCAGCACCGCCCTCCTGGCGGCAGACGATGGTGCGGATCGGCGAGTCGTGCAGCGCGTCGAGCACCGCAAGGTAGGATTCGCCGGGCACGCAATAGATACGGTCCGTTCCGTTGGCTTCGAGCGCATCGACAATCAGTTGTCCGCCGGTCTTCATTTTCCTGACCTCTCCAGTTCGGCAAGGATTTCTTCGGTGTGTTCGCCGAGACGCGGCGAGGGCCGTTCATAGAACAGCGGCGTGCCCGACATGACCATCGGCGCGCGCACCGAGGGCAACAGATTGCCATGGCCGTCGTCGAGGTCGAGCCGCATGCCGCGCGCGATGGTCTGCGGGTCGGCGAACATCTCGCCGATCGTGTTGATCGGGCTGGCAGGCACGCCTGCCGCCTCCAGCCTGGCCAGCAGCGGATCGCGATCGAAGGTTTTCAGCGCCTCGATTATATGCTCGCGCAGCTTGGCCCGGCTGGCGACGCGGGCGGGATTGGTGGCGAAATCGGGGTTCGATGGTAGCTCGTCCAACCCGACGGCCGCGCAGAATTTGGCGAACTGGCCGTCATTGCCGATGGCAAGGATGATGTGGCCGTCCTTCACCGGCACCACTTCGTAGGGCGCGATGTTCATATGCGCGTTGCCCATCTGCACCGGCGATTTTCCCGAGACCAGATAGTTGAGGTTCTGGTTGCCGAGCGCCGAGATCTGGCTGTCGTAGAGCGCCATGTCGATATGCTGGCCCTCGCCGGTCTTCTCGGCATGGCGAAGTGCGGCCTGGATGGCGATCACCGAATAGAGGCCGGTGAAAATGTCCGAAATGGCGACACCGGCCTTTTGCGGCTCGCGGCCAGCCTCGCCGGTGATCGACATCATGCCGGCCATGCCCTGGATGATGAAGTCATAGCCGGCGCGTGGCGCATAGGGCCCGTCCTGGCCGAAGCCGGTGATCGAGCAATAGATCAACCGCGGGTTGATTTTGCGCAAGCTGTCATGGTCGAGGCCGTATTTCTTCAGCCCGCCGAGCTTGAAGTTTTCGATCAGCACGTCCGATGTCGCAGCCAGCCGGCGCACTGTCTCGGCGCCTTCGGGCGTCGAGAAATCGATGGCTATGGAGCGCTTGCCGCGATTGCAGGAATGGTAGTAGGCGGCCGAGAGGTTTTCGCCGTCATGGCTCATGACGAAGGGCGGACCCCATTTGCGGGTATCGTCGCCGCCATCAGGGCTCTCGACCTTGATCACGTCGGCGCCGAGATCGGCAAGCAATTGCCCCGCCCACGGCCCGGCCAGGATGCGGGCGAGTTCGATTACGCGGATGCCTTTCAGCGGAGGCTCGGTCATGGATCACCGTGATTGATCGGAAACGCAGCGTGTATCAATCCCGCGTGATGCTGTCACGGTTCTTGCACTGGGCCAAACCCGAACTTGTCAATGTCGATCATCTCGTTTCAGCACACTGTCGGCCCATGCGGCGAAATCGTCCATGATGACGTTTCGATTCACCTCGTTCAGGCTTTCGTGGCGGGTCTCGGCGTAAACCTTTGAAACGAGATCCGAAAATCCCATCCTGTGCAGGCGCCCGGCGAGACGGCTGACCGCCTTGCCGCCGTCGGTGGCGGGATCCTTTTCGCCGCCGACTAGGCAGATCGGCAGGGTCTTGCGGACGCCGGAAAAATTGGCGTCGTCGGCACCTTCGAAGACAAAGCCGAACAGGTCTTGCCACATCGACACCGAGGCATCCCAGCCGCACAGCGGATCGGCGATGTATTTGTCGACTTCGGCCGCGTCGCGCGACAGCCAGTCGAACGGCGTCCGGGAATTGGAGATGGCCTTGCCCCAGGCCTGGAACGTCAGTCTCGGCAGCATGCGCGACGGCATGTCGGAGCCGAGCCGGAATTGTTCCCAGGCCAGGATGATTTGCGCGGCACGGCCGGCGAGCCCGGCCGATAAATTGGCGTTCCAGATGGCGGCGGCGTGCAGCCGGTTCGAATGATGAAGCATGAAATTCAGCGCGATGAGGCCGCCCATGGAATGGCCGAAGACGATGACCGGCAGGCCGGTATGGTCGCCGGCGATCAGGTCATGCACGGCGGCGACATCGGCGATGACCTTTGCGCCGCCATCCGCTTTGGCGAATGTGCCGAGCGGAGCGTCTGGCGCCTTGGTTGCGCCATGGCCGCGATGGTCATGGGCATAGACATGGAAGCCGCACTCGCCCAGAAAGGTAGCGAAGCGGACATAGCGCGCCGCATGTTCGGCCAGTCCGTGATTGATCTGGACGACCGCCCGCGGGCGGCCCTCGGCGCGTTTCACGTAAAGGTTGAGCGCCGCACCGGTCGGCGATTGCAGCACGCGCTGCTGGCTGAATGACATTATCGATTCGTCTCCAACGCGTCTTTTACGCCTGCGAACGTTTGTGTGCGCCGACGCCGGTTTTGCGTCAATCCGTCGGCGGTGTTTCGCAGCGCTGTTCTTGCGTCGCAACGCGGGTATCGCAATTCTGACATGGAGAACTTGCTACCGAGAGAGGGCGGCAGTCTGTTGCCCAGCATTATTCAACCGGAGAGTACCCATGCGTACGCTGACAGGTCTTGTTTTTGGATCGGCGCTTGCCGCCGCGTCGCTGACGGGTGCTGCGCGGGCCGAGGTCATGATGAGCGGCTCTTTCGTCGCCGACGCCACCTGTCCAGCCACCCAGGCCATCAGGAGCGGCAGGAACCCCGGCAATATCGCGACCGATGCGGGACAGAGCTACGAGCTGCTGGCTGGCAACAAGGATGCTCCCACGCACTATCTGATCCGCGTGCCCGGGGCCGATCCGGAGCGCCGCTGGGTGAAGGTCGATTGCGGCCATGTTTCGGGCGGCAGCGCGTCCACGGAACCGGCAGCACCTGTGCCGGCCGACCAGGAGAAGCCTGCTGAGCCGGCTTCGCGAAAGCCCGAATATGTCCTCGCGCTGAGCTGGCAGCCGGCGTTTTGCGAAACCAGGCCCGGCAAGACCGAATGCAAGGCGCAGACCGCGGCCGGTCTTGAGGCGACGCATTTCACCTTGCATGGGCTGTGGCCGCAGCCGAAAGGGAATTTCTATTGCCAGGTGGCAGCGGCCGACAAGGCGAACGACAATCCGGCGCGCTGGCAGGAGCTGCCGCCGGTCGAGCTTGAGCCGAACACGCGGTCGGAGCTCGATCGGGTGATGCCAGGCACCGCATCCGCTCTCGACAGGCATGAATGGATCAAGCATGGCACCTGTTACGGCAAGAGCCAGCAGGCGTATTTTTCCGATGCGCTGAACTTGACGCGCGCGGCGAATGCTTCACCGGTGCGTGATCTTTTCACGCAAAACATTGGCCGGGATCTGACCTCTGGCCAGATCCGCGCCGCCTTCGACAGTGCCTTTGGTCCCGGCGCCGGCGAGCGGGTTCGCGTCTCCTGCGTGAAGGATCCTTCGAGCGGCAGGCGGCTGATCGGCGAACTGACGCTCGGCCTGACCGGCCCGATCGGTCCGAACTCTTCGCTCAGTGAGCTGTTGCTGGCCTCAGTGCCGACGAACAATGCCGGCTGTCCGAAAGGCATCGTCGATCCGATCGAGTTCCAGTGACACGCCGAGCCCGTCTTTGCCCGAAGGCCGGTTCGAAATGCCAAAACAGTTTGCCGTTCGGCGCGGCATCGCCTACATAGCGCGCAACTTCCATTCAATCCGACATTCCAGTCGACTTTTCAGGGAAAGCGCGCGTGGCACGCCAGTTCATCTATCACATGGCCGGCCTCAACAAGGCCTACGGCACCAAGAAGGTGCTCGAGAATATCCACCTCTCCTTCTACCCGGACGCCAAGATCGGCATCCTCGGGCCGAACGGCGCCGGCAAGTCGACCATCCTCAAGATCATGGCCGGCATCGACAAGGAGTGGAGCGGCGAGGCGTGGCTGGCCGAAGGCGCCACCGTCGGTTACCTGGCGCAGGAGCCGGCGCTCGATGCGAGCAAGACCGTGTTCGAGAACGTCATGGAAGGCGTCGCCGCCAAGACCGCGATCATCGAACGCTACAACGAATTGATGATGAACTATTCCGACGAGACGGCCGACGAGTCGGCCAAGCTCCAGGACGAGATGGACCGGCTCAACCTGTGGGATCTCGAACAGCAGGTCGAGATGGCGATGGAAGCGCTGGGCTGCCCGCCCAAGGAAGCCGACGTCACCAAGCTGTCGGGCGGCGAGCGCCGCCGCGTGGCACTGTGCCAACTGCTGCTGCGTCAGCCCGACCTTCTGCTGCTCGACGAGCCGACCAACCATCTCGACGCCGAGACGACGGCGTGGCTGGAAAAGCATCTGCGCGCCTATCCCGGCGCGGTGATGATCATCACCCACGATCGCTACTTCCTCGACAATGTCACCGGCTGGATCCTCGAGCTCGACCGCGGCCGCGGCATTCCCTATGAGGGCAACTACACCAAATATCTCGAAGCCAAGGCCAAGCGGCTCAAGCAGGAGGGCCGCGAGGACGATGCGCGCCAGCGGGCGATCGGCCGCGAGCGCGAGTGGATCCAGTCCAGCCCGAAGGCACGGCAGACCAAGTCGAAAGCGCGCATCCAGGCGTTCCAGGATCTGCTGGATGCGGCCGACAAGCGGCGTCCGAGCGACACCCAGATCGTCATTCCGCATGGCGAGCGGCTCGGCAATGTGGTGATCGAGGTCGAGGACCTGTCGAAGGGCTTTGGCGACACGCTGCTGATCGACGACCTCGAATTCAAGTTGCCGCCCGGCGGCATCGTCGGCGTCATCGGCCCGAACGGCGCCGGCAAGACGACGCTGTTCCGCATGATCACCGGCCAGGAAAAGCCGGATGCCGGCACGATCCGCGTCGGCGAGACGGTCAAGCTCGGTTACGTCGACCAGAGCCGCGATGCGCTCGACCCGACCAAGACCGTCTGGGAAGAAATCTCGGGCGGCGCCGAAGTGGTCAAGCTCGGCAAGTTCGAGGCCAACACCCGAGCCTATTGCGCCTCGTTCAATTTCCGCGGCGGCGATCAGCAGCAGAAGGTCGGCAATCTGTCCGGCGGCCAGCGCAACCGCGTCCATCTGGCCAAGATGCTGAAGACCGGCGGCAATGTGCTCCTGCTCGACGAACCGACCAACGACCTCGATACCGAAACGCTGGCGGCGCTCGAAGACGCGCTGGAAAACTTCGCCGGCTGCGCCGTCATCATCTCGCACGACCGCATGTTCCTCGACCGGCTGGCGACGCACATCCTTGCCTTCGAAGGCGACAGCCATGTCGAGTGGTTCGAGGGCAATTTCGAGGATTACGAGCAGGACAAGATCCGCCGGCTCGGCCCCGATGCCGTCAACCCGCACCGCATGACGTACAAGAGGTTGACGCGATAGGGGTTTTTAGGGCGGCGAATTCTCAAATGATCTGAGGAGCTGAAATGGCAGACTGGTCCGCCGCCCAATATCTCAAATTCGAGGACGAGCGCACGCGTCCGGCGCGCGATCTCGTCGCGCAGGTGCCGGTGGCGGCGCCACGCCGGGTGGTCGATCTCGGCTGCGGGCCGGGCAACTCGACCGAATTGCTGGTTGAGCGCTGGCCGGGCGCGCAGGTCAGCGGTTTGGACACCTCGGCTGACATGATCGAGAAGGCGAGGGCGCGTCTGCCGGATGTGGCCTTCGAACTGGCGGATGCGGCAGCGTGGCAGCCCGAAGAGCCGGTCGACGTGATCTTCGCCAATGCGGTGTTCCAGTGGCTGCCCGAGCATCCGGCGATCTTCCAGCGGCTGATGGGATTTTTGGCGCCCGGCGGCGCGCTTGCCGTGCAGATGCCCGACAATATGGGCGAGCCCTCGCACCGGCTGATGCGCGAGACGGCGGCCGAAATGCCATTTGCCGAAAAGCTCGAGGGTGCTGCGCGCGGGCCGCTGCCGCCAGTGTCGTTCTACTACGATCTTTTGTCGCCGTTCTCCGACCGGCTCGACATATGGCACACCGCCTACAATCATCCGCTGGCCGATGCCGGGGCAATCGTCGAGTGGCTGAAGTCGACGGGGCTGAAGCCGTTCCTCGATCCGCTCGACGAGAACGAGCGACGGTTTTTTCTCACGCGCTACACCGCTGGGATAACCGAAGCCTATCCGAAGACGGCGAACGGCAAGGTGCTGCTGCGTTTCCCGCGCCTTTTCATCGTCGCGCGGCGCGCTGCCTAGAAACGATTGGCCACACCGAGACGCACTGCCTGGCTGCGCTTGATTCGCCATAACGCGTATTTCAGCCACGCAAGGTTGTGGTCTTGTGCCTCAGGCCCTTGATTTAAGCCGGCTTAAACTAGCTTGATGCGAATAATGTTGCGCCGAACTCTCGCGGCGCCCACATCAAGCCGTAGCGCCTGCGCATGGGGACGAACTGAAAATGCATCGCGTCATCATCAGCGGCATCGGCGTTGAAATCCCCGAGCCTTCGATCACCAATGAGGAATTGGTCGACAGCTTCAATGCCTGGGTCGAGATGGAGAATGTCCGCCGCCAGGCTTCGGGCGAGACGCTGCTGCAGAAGTCGGACAGCGCCTTCATCGTCCATGCTTCGGGCGTGCAGACGCGCCATGTGATCGAGCGGGAAGGCATTCTCGACCCGACCCGCATGGCGCCGCGCATTCCGGCGCGGCCGGACGACGCACTGTCGCTGGAAGCCGAGTTCGGCATCGCATCGGCCAGGAAAGCGCTCGACCATGCCGGCCTGGAGCCACCTGATATCGACCTGGTGATCTGCTCGGCCTCGCATCACCAGCGGCCCTATCCGGCGATCGCCATCGAGATGCAGCAGGCGATGGGCACGAGGGGCGCCGGCTTCGACATGGGCCTTGGCTGTTCGTCGGCGGCGGCGGCGTTGCATATCGCGGTCAATCTGGTGCGGGCGGGCGCACACAGGCGCGTGCTGGTGACGACGCCCGAAATCATCACCGGCCATCTCAACTTCCGCGACCGGCAGACGCATTTCATCTTCGGCGATGCTTCGGTCTCGATGGTCGTCGAGGGGCTTGCCCAGGGCGACAAGCGGCCGGGACGTTTCGAGGTGCTCGACACCCGGACCTGGACGCAGATGTCCAACAACATCCGCACCAATCTCGGCTACTACACGCGCACCGCCCAGGACGATCCGTATATGATCAACCTGGAAGGCAACCTGATCAATCAGGTCGGCAACAAGGTGTTCAAGGAAGTCACCGTCGCCGGGCACAAATTCATCGTCGAGTTCCTGGCCGAGCATGGGCTGACGCCGCAAGCGATCCGGCGCTTCTGGCTGCATCAGGCCAATGCACGTATGAACGCCATGATCCTGAAGCTGTCGTTCGGCCACGAGGTCGACCATGACCGCGCGCCGATGGTGCTGGAGCGCCTCGGCAACACCGCCGGCGCCGGTGCGGTCGTCGCCTTGTCGGAAAACCACGCCGACATGAACGCCGGCGACTATGGCCTGCTCTGCGCCTTCGGCGCCGGCTATTCGATCGGCGGGGCGCTGTTGCGCATGCTCTGATTGGCGCGAACGGCACCGGCATTGGAAGGCGCCGGTGTAATCGCATCAGCCTGCTTGACTGGAGCATCAGTGCTTTAGGCTGGACCTGATGAACTCACTGCGGCTAATTGCTTGGCATCACGCACGGAGCGAAGCCTATGCTGGACCTCTTCCCCGAGACGGTAAACCCGGTCGAAATCATCCCGGCGCGGAAACTTGTCGCGCGGGTGGCCGCGCTTTACGTCGCGCCATCGGATCATTTCGAGACACGCGCGGTGGATGAATTGCGTCTTGGCTTCGACGGCATCGACGGCGATTTCCACGCCGGCGCGACGCGGCGCTCCGGCGGGCGCGAGCCCTGGTATCCACGCGGCACCGAGATGCGCAACGAGCGGCAGCTGTCGATCGTGGCCGCGGACGAGCTGGCGATCGTGGCAGGGCGGATGGCCATCGCCGAGATCAAGCCGGAGTGGATCGGCGCCAATCTGTTGATCGAAGGCCTGCCGCATCTCTCGATGCTGCCGTCCGGCACGCTGCTGTTCTTTAAAGGAGGCGTCACCGTCAAGGTCGACGCGCAGAACGGACCTTGCCGCATCGCCGGGCGATCGGTCGCCGAAAATGCCGGAATGGCCGACCGTGAAGCCGGCGCGCTGTTGTTCCCGAAGACGGCAAAGCGGTTGCGCGGCCTTGTCGCCTGGGTGGAAAAACCAGGACGCATCACGGCCGGCGAGGAGATTTCGGTGCGTGTGCCCGAGCAGTGGATTTACCGGGCCTGAGGCCAGGGATGGTCAGGGATAGTGCACCGGGCTGCACCAGGTCGGATCTCGGTGCTTTTGCCAATAGATCGCCATGAGGCGCCTGGTAATCGCACCGACCTTGCGGTCCGCGACCGGAACACCGTCGATCATCGTTACCGGCATGATGCCGCCGGCGGTCGAGGTGATGAAGACCTCATCGGACTGACGCAGCGCAGCGACGCTGACATCGGCCGCGGCAACGGCAAGCCCTGCCTCCGCGCAGAGATCGAAGACGGTGCGGCGGGTGATACCTGGCAGCACGCCGACAGCCGGCGTCGACAGTTTGCCGTCATCCACGCAAAAGACGTTGAAGCCGGGGCCTTCCGCGACATTGCCGTTGAAATCGAGGAGCAGTGCGGTCTCGGCGCCGCGGTCATAGGCGTCGTAGAGGCCTCGCACCAGGTCGAGCCAGTGGTAGTTCTTGATTTTCGGGTCGATCGAGGCTGGTGGGATACGCACTTTGTCGCTGATCGCCACATGCAGGCCGCGCTGCAATTGCTCGGCGTTGGCGACCGAGCCGAAGGGAACGGCGAACGCCATGAAGCGGTTGACGGCGTCGCGCGGGTCGCGGCTGAAGGTCGGCGAGGCGCCGCGCGTGCACAGCATCTCGACATAAGCGGCGCGATGACCCGACAGCGCCACGCAATTGTGGAGGATTTCGGCCACGCCATCGCGGTCGAACGGGACCGTCATGCGCAGCTTGTCCAGCCCGCCGAAGAAGCGATCGAGATGCAGATCGAGGCGGAAGAAACGACCGTCCCAGACATGCACTGTGTCGTAGGTGGCGTCGGAATGCAGGAAGCCCCAATCCAGCACCGAGATCTTGGCTTGCGACATCGGCAGATACTGCCCGTCCAGGAAGGCAACACCATCGGGATGGGAGTGCGGGTCTATATGATGGGCGGAGAGCGAGGGCAGTGGTTTGGCGTGCGGATCGATCAAGTTGCTCATCACGTCCTCCGTCAGGTCGTCTTCGTCGAACGCGATAGAGCGCTGCGGCGGTTGGCACAAGACACAGGCCGGGGTTGCGGATGAGCCATCGGGGTATCTGGTTATTCCTCGTCCTCATCCTGTAGCAGACGGGTGGCGCGCCAACGGGTCAGCACCCTGTTGGTCTGTTCCATGACGAAGAAACGCGCCGAGTCGCGATCGTAGCCTTCGGCCAGCAGTTTCTCGTAGTCGGTGTGCACATGACGGATATGGGCTATTGTCGCCAGCCATACGGCAATGCTCGGCGGCAAGCTCTTCATATGCACCGCGCCGGCGTCGGCGCGGATCTTCTCCATGTCGGCATAGGGCGCCAGCGGCAAAAGCGCTGTCAGCGCCTTGGCGATGGCGCGGCGGCGACCGGTCGGCGCGTTCATCGCCCGACCTGTCCGGGTATGACCTGTCCGGGCTCGTCCCGTCCGGCAATGGTCGCGTCGGCAAAGGCATCGGTCGAAGCGAAATAAGGCTTGATGTCGATCACCGGCGTGCCGTCGAGCAGGTCGATGGCATCGACATCGATACGACCCGTTTCGATGTTGAGGGCGACGAGCCTGGCGATATGCAACCCGACCGGGTTCGGCCGGGCCGGGGAGCGCAGCGAAAAAACGCCCGTCGGTTCAGCCGCATGGCGGGGTTTCTGAACAATCAGGGTCCGCGGGGCGTGGTGCAGCCAGGACAGGATGATGACGTGACTGGCGCGTGCAAGCCCGAGCAGACCCTCGCGATAGGGCAGGTCGATGGTGAGAACCGCCGGCTGTCCGGTTTCGCGCGCGGCTTTCATGTTCTTGGGGCAAGTTTCCCGCGAGGTCCAGGGCGAGGCGATGCGGCCGATGAAGACGACGTGGCCGTCCGGCGCCATATCGGCGGGATCAGTTTCAAGTAGCTTTTCGCCGCTGCGCGTTTCGAACATGGTTTTGCCCCGATCCTGCTTCCGGCTGTGCGCGATCCGCCACGCATGCGCCATTTTCTTGTCCGGGAGCGACATAGCGCTTGCAAGCCTTTCAAAATCGACATAAACATATGTTTATATCTTTTCAAAGAGAATGCTCGCATGCATGTCGCGCTCGACACCATGGTAGATACATTGAAGGCGGCGGCCGAATCCAGCCGATTGCGCATCCTGGCGTTGCTGTCGCGCGGCGACCTCACCGTTTCCGATCTCACCGAAATCCTCGGCCAGTCGCAGCCGCGCGTCTCCCGCCACCTGAAGCTTTTACTGGAGGCGGGGCTGATCGGCCGCTATCAGGAGGGCTCCTGGGCCTTCTTCCGGCTGTCGGATTCGGATGCGGCGCGGGACTTCGTGCTCAGGCTGGTCTCCGGTATCCGGGGTGCCGATCCGCAGGTCGAGCGTGACCTCGAGCGGTTGGCGGCGGTCAAGCGCAAGCGGCAGGATCGCGCCGCCGAATATTTCTCCGCAAATGCCGCAAGCTGGGATCACATCCGCTCGCTGCATGTGCCGGACCGCGCCGTGGAGGCAGCGTTGCTCAAGCTCGTCGGCAAGCGGCCGTTCCAGTCGATGCTCGACCTTGGCACCGGCACCGGGCGGCTGCTCGAGATCTTTTCGCCGCTCTACCGGCGCGGCATCGGCATCGACATGTCGCGCGAGATGCTGACGGTGGCGCGCGCCAATCTCGACAAGGCCGGCATCTCGAATGCGCAGGTGCGCCAGGGCGACATTTTTGCGCCGCCGGTCGAGCGCGACGCCTTCGATCTCGTCACCATCCACCAGGTGCTGCACTATCTTGACGATCCTGCTCGCGCCATCCGCGAGGCAGCAAGGCTGCTGCGTCCGGCAGGCCGGCTGGTGATCGTGGATTTCGCTCCGCATTCGCTGGAATTTTTGCGCGACGCCCACGCGCATGTGCGGCTCGGCTTTGCCGACCGGCAGATCACCGAGTGGTTTTCCGAGGCCGGGCTCGACCTCGAAGAGCGCCAGGAATTCGAGCCGCGCGCCGGCAATGAACCCAGGCTCACCGTAAAACTGTGGCTCGGCCGTGACCAGCGCATGCTGATCGCCGATCCTTCCAACCACGCACAACCGGCCAATGCCTTTCCGATAGGGGAAACCGCCTGATGAACCAGTTCCGCTTTTCCCGCCGCCCTGACATTGGCGACAAGATCAGGGTTTCGTTCGAGTTCTTCCCGCCGAAGAGCGACGAGATGGAAGCAAGGCTGTGGGACACAGTTACCCGGCTACAGCCGCTCAAGCCGAAATTCGTCTCCGTCACCTATGGCGCCGGCGGCTCGACCCGCGAGCGCACGGCGCGCACGGTCAAGCGCATCCTCAACGAAACGACGCTGACGCCGGCGGCGCACATGACGTGCGTCGATGCGGCGCGTCACGAGGTCGATGAAGTCATCCAGGAATTCGCCGACATGGGTGTCACCCGCTTCGTCGCCCTGCGCGGCGATCCGGCCGAGGGCGTCGGCGCCGCCTACCGTCCGCATCCGGACGGCTATGCCAATGGCGCCGAACTGGTGGGGGCGCTGAAAGGTGTCGGCGATTTCGACATCTCGGTCTCGGCCTATCCGGAAAAGCATCCGGAGAGCCCGGATTTCGCCACTGACATCGATATGCTGAAGCGCAAGGTCGACAATGGCGCGACGCGAGCGATCACCCAGTTCTTCTTCGACAACGACCTCTACGAGCGCTATGTCGAGCGGGCGCGGCGGGCCGGCATCTACATACCGATCGTGCCGGGCATATTGCCAGTCCACAATTTTACCCAGGTCGCCAATTTCTCGGCGCGCTGCGGCGCGCTGGTGCCGGCGTGGATGGCCGAGCGCTTCGACGGGCTGCAGACGGACCCGCAGACACATGCGCTGGTGGCGGCCGCGGTGGCGGCCGAGCAGGTGCTGGACCTTGTCGAGCGCGGCGTCGGCGATTTTCATTTCTACACCATGAACCGCGCCGATCTGGTCTTCGCCATCTGCCACATGATCGGCATCCGCTCGCACGAGGCTGAAGCCGCAGGGTCCGCCGCGGCGTAACTCCCCGTCAAATCCGGGATGCAAAAAGGCCGGGTAAAAACCCGGCCTTTTCAATGACTTGGACTATTTTGTGCTGATCTTCCGTTGCTTGGCGGGTCTATGGAAGAAAGCCCATAATCAGCGCCCCGATGAAGGCAAATGCAGCACAAATCATCAATGCGTTGATTGGCCTCGTGAGTCCCATGTCATAGCCTCCTCTTAAAGAGCTATGGCCCGAGTCTAGGGGCATTTCTGCCACAGGCAAGCGGAAACTATGCTGCAATGCGACGACATTGTGGAATTTGCGACAGGCCATTTGCCGTTAGGCATTGAAACTCTTCGGTAAATCCCGCTTCGGCCCTGTGTACAAAATGTGACGGAGCTGGGGCAAGAATGGGTATGGCAGCGCTACCGCCGCTGAAAGTCGGAATCGATTTTCGCGTCGGTACGAAGATTCGACAAGTTGAGTTGGAGCGTCGTTTGGGCGTCCGATTGGACCCTCAAGCGTGTCAGGCCTGGGAAGCGACCCGCTTCAGCTTGTTGGTCATGCATGTCGTTATCGCAAACCGCTACGCACCCTCGGTTCAAGCCCGAGGGCGTGCTTTTGGGCGACATGCATCAGCGTCGGCCGAACAGGCGGCCGTCGATGGTGACGAGGCCGATCGCGATCAGCGCCATGCCGCCGAGCTCGAACAATTGGAGCCGTTCGCCCAGGAACAGAAAGCCGAGCAGGATCGCGCTGGCCGGCACGATGAGCGTGACCAGCGAGGCGTGGGTGGCGCCGGCCGAGGCGACGAGGTTGAAATAGAGGATGTAGGCGAAGGCGGTGGACAGCAGGGCCAGCGCCAACACCGCCGCCCAGACCGGCGGCGAGGCCGAAAACAGGTTGGCAGTGCCGTGGCCAAGCAGCACGATCGGGATCATGATGATGGTCGAAGCGGTCAATTGTCCAGTGGCGATGACCGGTGACGGCACACCCTTGAAGCGGCGGGCGATCATCAGGGCCACCGCATAGGACAGCGAGGCGCCGACCAGCGCAAATTTCGCCCAGACCGGACCGCCCAGCCCGGCAAGCAGGCCGGGACCGATCATCACCGCAGTGCCGACGATGCCGAGCGCGATCCCGGCAAGCTTGTTCCAGGAGAGCTTTTCGTCTGATGTCAGCGCGTTGGCGAGGATCAACGTCCAGAACGGCGTCGTCGAATTGAGCACCGAGGCGACACCGGCGCCAAGCTCGGTCTGGCCGGCGAAGATCAGCGAGAACGGTATGACGTTGTTGACGAGCGCCAGCAGAAAGAACAGGCCGGCATGCGGCAAGGCGATGCGGAAGGACGGACCGCGCAGGCCGAGATAGAGATGCAGCGCCAGCGCCGCGATGGCGACGCGAAACAGCACCAGCACCAGCGGCGGAATCTCGGCAACCGCAATGCGGGCAAAGAAGAACGAGCCACCCCAGATCGCACCGAGCAGCAGAAGCTGCGCCCAGTCTTTCAAGACCATGGGGCCGCGCATTGCCGTCGTGGTTGTGATCGCCATGGAGAATCCTCCCGGATGGTTCTGAATGCCAAGTCAATCAGGCGTCTGTTCAGGCCATATTCTGTTCGATGGCAAGGGCCACCCGAAACCAGATCAGTGGACTAGCATTGCATCATCTGCCGTAGCGCCGCAGCGTCAGGGGTGCGAGACACAGAATTGTTTTCATTCCCGCATAGGTTGGATTAATTGTGCGCAGTCTAAGCCAAGGGATTCGTCCATGCAGCAATTCGAAAATGCGCGCGAAGCGGCGCTGGCGCTTCGCCCGGACGATCCGATCTATTGCTTCCGCCCGCAGGTGCTGAAGGCGGACGCCAGGCAGTTCATGGGCATGTTTCCCGGCAAGACCGCCTATGCGGTCAAGACCAACGGCGAGCAGATCGTGCTGAAGGCGCTGGTCGAGGCCGGCGTCGGCGCTTTCGACGTGGCCTCGCCCGGCGAGTTCGCCGCCGTGCGCGCGGTCTCGCCGGACGCCGAGATGCTCTACATGCATCCGGTCAAGGCACAGTCGGACATCAAGCTGGCGCTGGAGAAATATGGCATCCGGGTCATCTCGCTCGACCACGAGGGCGAGATCACCAAGCTGACCCGCGTGGTGCGGGCGCTCGATATCGATCCGGGTGCGATCACCGTGTTCGTGCGCATCCAGACGAAAGGATCGGCCGCCTACGAACTGTCGAAGAAGTTCGGCGCCGGACCGGCCAATGCGGTCGAACTGGCCGAACGGCTGAACCGGACGGGCTACAAGGTCGGCTTGTGCTTTCATGTCGGCAGCCAGATCGAGGATCCCGACACCTATGAGCGCGCGCTGGCCTCGGCCGACTGGGTGCGCAACCGCGTCAGCTTCGACATCGCCGGCCTCGACGTCGGTGGCGGTTTTCCCGCCGAATACGGCCATGATCCCAACCGCAAGCAGATCGAGATGCCGTCGCTCGGCCAGATCATGTCGCGGCTGTCGGGCGATCTCAAGGAATACCAGTTCGACCAGATGCCGCTGGTGGCGGAGCCGGGCCGGGTGATCGTGGCGCGCTGCCTGTCGCTGATCGTGCGCGTGCTGCTGCGCAAGGGCAAGCGGCTCTACATCAATGACGGCATCTGGGCGTCGCTGTCGGATTCATGGACCGGCAAGATCACGCTGCCGGCGCGCTTCATTCCAGACCCGGCGATCCGCTCGCGCAATGGCGAGGAGAAGACCATCGTGCCGTTCAAGGTGTGCGGCGCGACCTGCGATTCCGTCGACATCCTGTCGCGGCCGTTCTGGCTGCCGGAAACGGTCGATACCGGCGACTGGATCGAGATCGGTCATATCGGCGCCTATTCGCTGTCGCTGAGGACACGGTTCAACGGCTTCTATCCCGACACGTTTGTCGAGGTGACGACGCCGTTCGATGAGGGCGATGCGCCACAAGGGTTCGCCAGCCTGGAGACGATGGCAGATTCGTGAATAGTGTATAGTGAATAGTGAATAGTGAATAGTGAATAGTGAATAGTGCGTAGTAGTCAGTAGTCAGTATTCAGTAATCAGCGGTGACTGCCTAATTCCACTGCCACCACAACCTCACTATTCACTATTCACTAAGCAACGCCGCCGCCGGCCTGGATGTTCTCGCCGGTCAGCCAACGGGCCTCGTCGGAAGCGAGGAAAACCGCGACATCGGCGATGTCGCGCGGCGCTCCGATCCTGCCGAAGGGCGACATCCCGGCGGCGATCGCGCGATCCCGCTCGGGCAGCAGGTCAGTGTCGGTAAAGCCTGGCGAAAGCGCATTCACGGTGACGGATCGCGGTCCGAGTTCGCGCGAGAGGACGCGGACGAACTGCTCGACGGCTCCTTTGCTGCCGAGATAAAGGGCGGTCTGGGTGAAGAACATCTTGGTTCCACCGGTGGAAACCGCGATGATACGGCCACCGTCGCGCACGCGCCGCGCCGCTTCCTGAAGCGTGAAGAAGGTGCCTTTGGCATTGGCGCCGAAGACGTGGTCGAAGTCGGCTTCGGTGGCCTCGACCAACGGCTTTATGACGGCGACGCCGACATTGGCGACGACGATATCAATCGCGGCCATCTGCTTCTCGGTTTCATCGAACAGCCGGCGAATGTCGGAAACAATGGAGATATCGGCGCGAATGGCGACGGCCTTGCCGCCATTCTCGCGGATGGCGGCAACGGCTTCCTGGGCGGCTTTCTCGTTGCCGACATAATTGACGACCACGGCCGCGCCGTTTGCCGCGAGCCCCTCGGCGATGGCGCGGCCGATGCCGCGCGAACTGCCGGTCACGAGCGCGATTTTGCCTTCAAGCGAATGATACATAGCTGTCCCTTTCTCGTCTGGCTACGGCCGTTCCAAATCGAGCGGCGGCGTTCCATGTGGACGTTAGGGGCATGCTATTGATCAGATAATAGCCTATAATCGAACAGGCTTGTTAAGTCTGGGGTACATAATGCGAGGGACCGAGTTTTCCGAGCTGAGGGCGTTCGCGACGATCGTCGAGGAAGGCAGCTTTGTCCGCGCCGCGGCCAGGCTCAGAATTTCGCCGCCGGCGCTTAGCCAGACGATACGCGGGCTGGAGGAGCGTGTAGGTGTCCGGCTGCTCAACCGCACGACCCGCAGCGTGTCGCCGACCGCTGCAGGCGAAACGCTGTTTGCCCGCCTCGCTCCGGCATTCAGCGAACTCGAAGGGGCTGTCGCCGACGCGCATGCATCACGCGATCGACCGGCAGGCTCGCTGCGTATCAATGTTCCACGCATCGCCGCTATGCGTTTCATCGTGCCCATCCTCGGCGATTTCCGCCGCGCCTATCCCGATATTGCCCTCACCATCATCGTCGACGACATGCTGACCGATATTGTCGAGGGACGATTCGATGCCGGAATCAGGCTTGGTGAGCGGCTGCATAAGGACATGGTGGCGGTGAAACTCAGCGGGGAGCTGGAGATGGCCGCAGTGGCGGCGCCCAGCTATCTCGAGGATCACCCCATGCCCCGTCATCCCGCCGACCTGCACCATCACCAATGCATCAATTTCCAGTGGCCCGGTGGCGGCAACGTCTATCGATGGGAGTTCGCGCGAGGCCAACACGCTTTGGAAATAGCCGTGAACGGCGGTCTGACGGTCAACGACACGGAACTGATGATCAGGGCGGCCCTGGATGGGATCGGCGTGGCTTACATGCTGGATTACCAGGTTCGGCCGTGGATCGAAACCGGCAAGCTCATCCGTTTTCTCGAAGCCTGGTCGCCGAGATTTCCGGGCTTTTACCTATATCATACAAGCTCCCGGCAGGTTCCGCCGGCCTTGCGAGTCTTCATCGACTTCCTGTTTGCCAGGCGGTGATGGATTAGTGAATAGCGAATAGTGAATAGTGAATAGTGAATAAGTCAGTAGTCAGTAGTGAGCACCTAGTTCCATTCACCATTTACCATTCACTATTCACTACTCACTACTCGCTAACCTGCTACAGCTTCGCCAAAAGCTCTGGTGTCGGCCAGCCGTCGACCGGCAGGCCTAGCCGCATCTGCTCCTTGCGGATCGCTTCGCGGGTGTTGGTGCCCAGGATGCCGTCGACCGTGCCTACGTCATAGCCTCTGGCCTCGAGCTTTGTCTGCAATGCCCTCATCTGGTCGCCGTTGAGGCCGGGTTCGGGATTGCGCGGGTCCAATTGCGGCGCACCCGCCAGCCGCGCGGCGAGATTTGCCGCGGTCAGCGCATAGGTGAAGGACTGGTTCCATTCGAGGTAGACGTCGAAATTGTCGTAGACCAGGAAGGCTGGCCCCTTGCGGCCCATAGGCAGTGCGAGGCCTGCCTTCAGGCCGTTGTCGACAAGCGGCGTGCTGTTCGGGTTGGTGACACCCCACTGAGCCCATTGCGCCAGCGGCAGCTTGTTGGTGCGGCCGGTCTGGTCCCATGGCAAGTCGTCCGGCACGCGGACTTCCTCGATCCAGGGCTGGTCGCGTTTCCAGCCGCGCGACGTGATCTTGTTGGCCGTGGTCATGATCACATCAGGCGCGCTGCCGCGCAGGTCGATCACTTCGTCGCCGTCGCCGTCGACGCCTCGGCCGAGATAGTCGGAAGGCAGCATCTGCGTCTGGCCGATTTCGCCCGCCCAGGCGCCGGTGACGTCGGCCGGGACCACGCCGCGATCGATCAGCGTCAACAATGGCACGATCTGGGGCCGGAAGAGCTGCGGGCGACGACAGTCGTGAGAGAGCGTGACCAACGCGTTCAGCGTTTGGAAATCGCCCTGCACGGCGCCGAAATCGGTTTCCAGCGCCCAGAAGGCGGCAATGACCGGGGCCTGAACGCCGAATTCGCGATCGGCGCGGGCAAACACGTCGGCATATTCCTTTAAGACGACCGCGCCCTGCTTCAGCCGATAGGCCGATATCATGCGGTTCGAAAACTCGATGAAGGTCTGGGTAAAGACGCCTTGGGCGCGATCTCGCGCCAGCACCTTTCCATCGAGAGCGGCGGTTTCCAGTGCCTCAAGTCCGGCAGTGCCGACGCCGGCGTTCTTCGCCTCGGCCACAACGCCCTGCTTCCAGGCCTGGAAATCGCCGCCGCATTGCTGTGCCACCGCCGGCGACGTGGCGGCCAGAAACAGCGCCGCGAGAATTTCCAAGCGCAATCGCATCGCCATCCTCCCGAGAAGATTACCGGCGGTTGCAGGCGTCCTTCATTGGCTGTGTCGAAAAGCAGGCTGCAGGCCCGCTGTCAACGGGTGTTCTGCCGCAGCCATTTGTTCCAGGTGGCTTCCGAGCCGTTGAACACGTTGATATCGGCCTTCCCTGAGATGCCCGGCACAATACCGGTTCCGGTGTACTGCCAGAAGGTGAACGGGTGGCTGCCGTATCTTTTGCGCGGATGGCCGGCCACCGAACGCAGCCAGTAGGGATAGCCGCGGAAGGCCGACAGGCCGTTGTCGTCGAAGAAATCGATCGAGGTGTAGATGATCGGCTTCTTGCCATAGTGCTTTTCGACGATTTCGAGGAAAGTGCTCATCTCGCTGCGCACCGTGGCCGCATTGGGGCGCAGCTTGCAGGTCGGCGATTGCGGGTTCCATTCCATGTCGAGAACCGGCGGCATTGCCGAGCGGTCTCTGGGCACGTTCTGGATGAACCAGCGCGCCTGCGTCGCGGCCGGTGTGCAGAAATAGTAGAAATGATAGGCGGCGCGCGGAATTCCGGCGGCTTTCGTGCGGCTCCAATGCTCGTTGAAATACGCGTCGAAGCGATCGCCACCTTCCGTCGCCTTGACGAAAACGAAGGAAATGCCGCTTGCCCTGGCCGCCGGCCAATCGACCGAGGTCTGGTATTTGGAGACGTCGGTGCCATGGACGGCATAGCTCCACGGCGCGCCGCTGTCCCACTCATGCGGGTCGGAGTCGTCAAAACGGGGTGCGCGCACCGCAACGCTCGGCGCGCCCGATGAGGGAGGCGCAAGATCGTCGACGGTCGAGCAGGCGCCCAGCAGCGTCAGCAAGATGAAAGCCGCGAAACGGCGCATCGCTACTCCTGAACCGGTTTCAGCCGGCCGCTGATGGGTTGTTGCTGCAGGTGGTCCCTCGACCGTGCCCCCAAGCGATCGCCCCACAGGACCGCTCTCCTATCCCTGGTGTATCGCTGATCATGGTTGATATTCCGTTGACAGCGCTCGACCAGAACCGCGATTTTGCCGAAGCAATGACGGCAAATCGATGGCATAGATGAGCTTCCGGGGGAATCGGAAAATGCAGATTGCTCTGAGGCTGGTGAAGTGGCTGCTCGGGCTGGCCGTATTGGCGGTCGCAGCACTCGCCGCCTGGCTTTACATCGCGCCGCCGGAACTGATCCGAGTCGGCTCGGGTTATACGGCCAAGATCGTCTGCTCGAATGTCTTCATCGCCGGACGCGATGCCGATGAGGTGCTCGCAGTCGACGTGCAGGCGCCGGGCCATCCACTGCTGCGGCTGATGAGGATGTCCGTCGACAAGGAGCAGGGCACGGTTTCGGCCGGGCTGTTCGGCGTGTTCGGCAAGAGCGTCGCCGTCGTTCGGAACGGGCTTGGTTGCACCGCGGTTCCGGGCGGCGACATCGCCCGGGCCAAAGCAGTCGCCGGGCCGGCGCTGACACCGGCGCCGCCGCTCGCCGCGCTCTGGCCGGAGGGCGACAAGGTCGAAGCATCGCAAAACCCCGAGATCGCGAAAATCCTCGACGATCCTGCAATGACCGGCGCCGGTATGCGGGCGGTGGTGGTGGTCAAGAACGGCCGCATCGTCGCCGAGCGTTATGGCGCAGGCTTTACCCAAAAGTCGCCGCTGCTTGGCTGGTCGATGACCAAGACGGTCAATGCCGCGATCGTCGGCACGGTGGTGAAGGACGGCAAGATGGTGATGACGAACCTGCGCCTGTTCGGGCCCTGGAAAGCGGACGGCCGCGCCGCCATCAGCCTCGCCGATATGATGGCGATGTCGAGCGGGCTGGAGTTCAACGAGGATTACGGCGACGTCACCGACGTGACGCGGATGCTCTATCTGGAGCCTGATATGGCGGGCTTTGCCGGATCCAAGCCGCTGACCGGCGAGGTGGGCAAGGTATTTTCCTATTCAAGCGGCACGGCAGCGATGCTGTCGCGGCTTTGGCAGGATGCGATCGGCGACAAGAACAAGGCGCTGGCGTGGCCAAGGATTGCACTGTTCGACCCACTCGGCATGCAGAGCGCGGTACTGGAGACCGACGAGCACGGCACCTTCGTCGGATCGTCCTATCTCTACGCCACCGCCCGTGACTGGGCGCGCTTCGGCCAGTTCCTGCTGCAGGATGGTGTCTGGAACGGCCAGGAGGTCCTGCCTGCGGGCTTCGTCGCCTGGATGCGGGAAGCCGCACCCGCCTCGAAAGTCTACGGCAGGGGCCAGGTGTGGATCGAGGGTCCGGGCGACGAGGAGAGCCCCGGCGCCGGTATCGCTGCGGGCCTGCCAAGGGATAGCTATTGGATGGAAGGCCATGACGGGCAGACGGTCGCCATAATCCCCTCGGCGCAGCTTGTGGTGGTGCGGCTCGGCCTGACGCCGGCCAAGCTCGGCTACCGGCCGCAGATTATGCTGGCAGCACTGGTGAAGGCGCTGCATTAGAGGAATGCGGCGATCGCTCGCCGCAGCGTCTATGCAGTTGTCGCCAAAGGCCTTCCACGATCAACACGCGCCCGCCCGTCTGGCGAGGAGCGAAGCGACGCGACCGATCTTGGGATTCCGTGACCTTGGAGCGCTGCTGCGGTGCAGAACCTTCGATCGCGGAGCGAGGCGCCCCCCTCTGTCCTGCCGGACATCTCCCCCACAAGGAGGGAGATTGGCAGCTCGCGCGCCTCACCCTTCTTTCAACGTTGAAGATTGGCGAAGCCGGACGCGACATCTGATCTCCCCCCAAGTGGGGGAGATGTCCGGCAGGACAGAGGGGGGCGCGACGGATCACTGCTGTTTTCGTTCTGAGCCGCTGCATTCTTCGGCTGATGTCACGGAATGGATCCCAGGTTCTGCGCTGTGTCGCTTCGCTCCTTGCTTGACCTAGGATGACGAAGGCGCGGGGGCTTATGGCTAATCGCAGACGTTGGAGATTGGCGGTTGCAGGCCGGTCGGCAGCGACCCTCCACAGGGCTCAGTCAAAGAGCAAATCCTCTGGGCTGCGGAACTAGCTGGCGATCTTGATCACGGCCAGCCAGGCGTAACCGCGATAAAGCGTTCTAAACCGAAGGGTTGCGCCGCGCCTTGCAGATTCCGATTGCAGGATGTCCCGCAGTGCCTCGCGCGGCTCGACGTGGAATTTTCTCAGCCAGCCGCGCAGCAGCGTGCGGAACCAGCGGGGCAGGGCCTCCTGCTGGCCGAAATCGACGACGTGCAGCGAACCGCCGGGTGACAGGGCTGCAAGTGCCGCCGAAATCGTCTTCTCCCAGCCGGGGATCATCGACAGCGAATAGGAGACAAAAATGCGGTCGAAACTTTCGACGGAAAATAGCACCTTCGCGTCGAAATCGGTGGCGTCGCCGCGCGCCAGCGTGACGCGGCCTGAGACGCCTTCGCGGGCAATGGCAGCAGTGGCCGTTTCCAGCATTTCGGCTGAAATATCGAGACCGAAGAAGCGGGCGTCGGGATAAAGCCGGGCGGCGAGGACGATGTTGCGGCCGGTGCCGCAGCCAAGCTCGAGCACGGTGCCGCCGGCGGGCACATTCAGCCCCGCGATCAGCCGGTCGCGGCCGAGCAGGTAGTATTTGCGGGTCAGGTCGTAGACGTGGCGCTGCCAGCGGTAGACGCCGTCCATCAGCTCGGCGTGCCCGGCCGGCGGTTCGCCGTGCCTGGCCGGCAGTTCGGTCGCGCTCATGCGGCCTGCTTCACATAAAGGTGGAAGCCGCCATAGATGGCCGAACGGTCGCGGGCCGAGAATTCGCGCGACGCCTCCTCCGCATAGCTCCACTGGTCGAGCAGCGAATTCGAGACCCGGCCGGGCAACAGGCTGGGTTCGGCCGCGGTGCGGAAGATGACGCGGGCATCGGTCGACGCGGTACGGGTGATCTCGGCCCACAGCGCATTGAGCTGGTCGTCGGTCATCCAGTCCTGCGCGTCGAGCAGGACGAAGCGGTCGACCGAACCGGCATCCTTGCCGGCAAGGAACTCGATCAGATTGGCATGGTGGATGGCGATGCGGTCGACATTGTTGCGGATCGTTTTGTAGTTGCGTTTTTCGAGATAGGCAGGCAGCGCCGCCTCGCCGGGATTGGGGTAGCGGCGGGCAAAAGCCTGCCAGGCGAAATAGTTGTTCTCCAGCGGAAAATCGCAGGCGAGCTTTTCCAGCCGGGCCTTCAGCACGCTGGCCATGGTGCCGTCGCCCGAGGTGATCAGCGAATCGTACTGTGCCGGCGGAATGCCGAGGCCGAACAGCGAGGCTTTTCGCGATGTTGCCCATTTCAGCAGCGGTTTTTCGAAAACCGGCGCCAGTTCCTCGTCGAAGAAGCGGCGCTGGTCGACGAGGCTTTTGGCTTCCATGATGCCGGCCGGATCGACGCCGAAGAATTTGGCGGTGCGATGGCCCATGGCAATGAACAGGCCGAGCAGCCCGGTCTGGTAAAAATTGCTGTCGAAGACGGCGATGCGGCGACGCCGGCGCCAGTTGCGATGTTCCCAGTAATGACGGCTGACCGGGTCGAGATGCGGCGCGATGAAACGGTCGTAGGCTTGCGAATTGTGACGGGTCTCGGCAGCGCCGAAGAAACGGAACAGGTCACCCTGCGACGGCAGATGGCGCACCGCTTCGAGCTTCATGCGGTTCAGCGCGATATGGGCGGCGTTGAGATCGACGGCGTCGATCCGTTCCGGTGACCGGGTGAGATAGGCAAGGATGTTACAGCCACCCGAGGCGATGGTGACGACGCGGTGGCCCTGGCCAAGCTGCATCGCCTCCATGTCGACGTCGGGGTCTTCCCAGATCTGTGGATAGACGAGGCCGGAAAACAGCAAGGCGAAGAGCCGCTCGGAGAGGCCGGCCTTAGACAGCGGGCGGTTCTGGTAGACGGCCTTGCCAACTTGCTTGCCGCGGCGAAAAACCAGTTCTCCGGAAACATCCGTCATGACAAGGCGATTCCCCGTTTGCTCTGGCGCAAGCGGGTAGCGCAGGTGGATGACAGGCCGGTGACAGTCTGTTGAGGCGAGTTCAGGCGTTGCCAAATCCGCCCGGCGTCGGCGTCGTCACGATGACGGCTTCACCGGCCTCGAGCACCGTCTGGTCGCAAGCCTTCAGGACTTCGATGCGGCCATCCTTGCGGCGAACCTTGGTCGAGCCGACCTCGCCATCGCCGCCGCCGTCCAGGCCTCGCGGCGGGCGATTGCGATGTGAGGACAGGATCGCGCATTCCATCTTTTCGAGGAAACGGATGATGCGCTCGGTGCCGTCGCCGGCACTCCATTTGCCTTTGCCCCCGGAGCCTTCGCGGATGTGGAAATCCTCGAGCAGGACGGGGAACCGCAACTCCAGCACTTCCGGGTCGGTCAGGCGCGAATTGGTCATGTGGGTGTGGACGCCGGAGGTGCCGGCAAAGCCGCGACCGCTGTTCATCCGGCCTGCCGGCGAGCCGGAGCAGATCGTCTCGTAATACTGGTACTGCTTGTTGCCGAAGGTGAGGTTGTTCATCGTGCCTTGCGCATTGGCCATCGCGCCCATGGCGCCGAACAGCGCATTGGTGACATGCTGCGAGGTCTCGACATTGCCGGCGACGACCGCGGCCGGGTAGGTCGGCTTCAGCATGCAACCTTCGGGAATGATGATGTTGATCGGTCTCAGACACCCGGCATTCATCGGGATCATGTCCTCGACCATGACGCGGAACGCATAGAGCACGGCTGCGCGGGCGACCGGCTCGGGGGCGTTGAAGTTGTTCTTCATGACCGACGATGTGCCAGTGAAGTCGACGGTCGCCTCGCGCTTTTGCCGGTCGACCGATATCTTCACCTTGATGATTTGGCCGGTGTCGGTCGGATACTCGTATACGGAGCTGTCGGGCAACCGCTCCAGCACGCGGCGCACGCTTTCGGCGGCATTGTCCTGGACATGGCCCATATAGGCCTCGACCACGCCAAGGCCGAAATGCGCGACCATCTCGCGCAACTCGGCAACGCCCTTTTCATTGGCGGCAATCTGCGCCTTGAGGTCGGCGATGTTCTGGTGCGGATTGCGCGCCGGGTAGGGGTGGTCGGTGAGCAGCGTCTCCAGCTCCTTCTCGCGGAACCGGCCGCGATCGACGATGCGGAAATTGTCGAACAGCACGCCTTCCTCGTCGACGGTGGTGGCGAGCGGCGTCATCGAGCCGGGCGCCGTGCCGCCAATGTCGGCATGATGGCCGCGCGAGGCGACGTAGAAGAGGATCTTTGGCGATTGGCCGATCTCCCCCCTTGTGGGGGAGATGCCAATTGGTGACAAAGAGGGCAGGGCAGAGGGGGGCAACGTCGAGCGCTCAGCTTCGCGGTATGCCGGCTCGCCAATTGGAGGCGTTGGCGGGACAGCGCCCCCCTCTGTCGGCTTCGCCGACATCTCCCCCACATGGGGGGAGATTGGGCGCCCATCCTCAAAGACCGGCGTCACCACGGTGATGTCTGGCAGATGCGTGCCGCCATTATAAGGCGCATTCAGTGCAAAGACGTCGCCGGGGTGGATGTCGCCGGAGTTCAGCCGAATGATGGTTTCCACCGAACGGTCCATGGAGCCGAGATGCACCGGCATGTGCGGCGCATTGGCGACCAGCGCGCCATTGCGGTCAAAGACGGCACAGGAGAAATCCAGCCGTTCCTTGATGTTGACCGAATAGGCGGTGTTTTGCAGCGTCACGCCCATCTGTTCGGCGATCGACATGAACAGGTTGTTGAACACCTCCAGCATGACCGGATCGGCCTCGGTGCCGAGCGCCGCCAGCCGGCGCTTTTTCTCGATGCGACGCAGGAGCACGTGGTTCCTGGCGGTGATTTCGGCCTGCCAGCCCGGCTCGACGACGATGGTCTGGTTCGGTTCGATGACCAGGGCAGGGCCGCCAAGCTTGTGCCCCGGTTTGAGCGCCTCGCGGCGGAAAATGCCGGCGTCTCGCCAGGTGCCGTCGATGAAGATTTGCCGATTTTCCGAAGGGCTTGCGGCGATGTCTTCAAGGATTGAATCACTTTCCTCGCGGCCGGCGTCGCCGCTGTCGATGCCTTCGACGCCGACCGATTCCACGATCATCGGCTTGTCGTCATAGACGAAGCCGAACTGCGCCTTGTGGGCGGCTTCGAAATCCGCCTTGGCCCGTGCGATCGAACCGTGCTCGAAATTCACCGGCAGCGCGGTGTCGGTGCCGTCGTAGCGGATCTGCAGCACCGGTTTCGAGGCGACGGCGCCCTCGGCAATGCCTTGCGCGGCAAGCTCGTCGATGACGGCTTTGCGCAGCGTCGCGATGAGTTCATCGATTGCCGGCCTGGACACTTCCGTCAGCGGTTTCAGCAGCGCCTGCTGGCGCGACGAAAAAATCGAGGACAACCCAATGCCATAGGCCGACAGCAGCCCGGAGAAGGGATGGATCAGCACCGCCTCCATGCCGAGTGCGTCGGCAACGAGGCAGGCGTGCTGGCCGCCGGCGCCGCCAAAACAATTCAGGAGATACTCGGTGACGTCGTAGCCGCGCTGCACGGAAATCTTCTTGATGGCGTTGGCCATGTTTTCGACGGCGATGGTGACGAACCCTTCGGCGACCGCCTCCGGCGTGCGGCCGTCGCCGATTTCGGCGGCGAGTGCGGCGAATTTCTCGCGCACGGTTTGCATGTCGAGCGGCTCGTCCTGGCCGGGTCCAAAAATGGCCGGGAAGAAGTCGGGGTGCAGCTTGCCCAGCATGACATTGGCGTCGGTGACGGCCAGCGGGCCGCCGCGCCGGTAGGCGGCCGGGCCGGGATTGGCGCCGGCCGAATCCGGCCCGGCGCGAAAACGGCCGGCCTCGTAGTGCAGGATGGAGCCGCCGCCGGCGGCGACGGTGTGAATGCGCATCATCGGCGCGCGGATGCGCACGCCGGCAACCTCCGTGTCGAAGGCGCGCTCATAGTCGCCGTCATAATGAGCGACGTCGGTTGAGGTGCCGCCCATGTCGAAGCCGATGACCTTGTCGAAACCGGCGAGCTTTGCTGTCTCGACCATGCCGACGACGCCGCCGGCCGGACCGGACAGCAACGCGTCCTTGCCCTGGAACATATCGGCGGCGGTAAGGCCGCCGGATGACATCATGAACATCAGGCGAGGGGATTCCCTCCCCCTTGAGGGGAGGGTGGCGGCGAAGCCGCCGGGTGGGGTCGGCTCGACTGGGTTCGACGCTCTGGCGGTGCCTTCTAAGATGACCCCCTCTGTCGGCTTCGCCGACATCTCCCCCTCGAGGGGGGAGAGGACGCCCAGCTCTTGCGCCACCTTCTGCACATACCTTGCCAGAATCGGCGACAGATAGGCGTCGACCACGGTCGTATCGCCGCGGCCGACCAGCTTGATGAGCGGCGAGACCTCATGACTGACCGAGACCTGCGAAAACCCCAGTTTCCTGCAGACTTTTGCAACCGCCTTTTCGTGGTCGGGATATTTCCAGGCATGCATGAACACGATCGCCACCGCGTCGATGCCGTCGGCCCTGGCTTGTTCGATGGCCGGGCGCATGGCGGCGATGTCGAGCAGCCTTTCGACGCGGCCGTCGGCGCGCACGCGCTCATCGACCTCGATGACGCGCTCGTTGAGCTGTTCGGGAAGGATGATCTGCTTGGCGAAGATATCGGGCCGCGCCTGATAAGCGATCCTCAGCGCGTCGCGAAATCCCCTGGTGATGAGCAGCAGCACACGGTCGCCCTTGCGCTCCAGAAGCGCGTTGGTGGCAACGGTGGTGCCCATCTTGATGTCGCCGATCAGGCCGGATGGGATCGGCGCGCCGGATTTTAGCCCGAGCAGATCGCGAATGCCCTGGATGGCGGCGTCGGCATAGGCTTCGGGATTTTCGGATAGCAGCTTGCGCGGGTGCAGCCCGCCTTGCGGGTCCCGGCCGATGACATCGGTGAAGGTGCCGCCGCGGTCGATCCAGAAATCCCATTTGGCGGTCACGGCAGCTCTCCCGGGCATTTTATTGATTCAAATGTGCTAATTCGCCATGGTCTGGTGTTAATTCGCCATGGCTTCGCCGGCAACGCAAAAGCAGATGATGTTACATACGGAAATGCAACGTTATGAAACCCATGGGGCATTCGGTGCATTCTGTCCTCGATCGTCACCGGTAGCGGGGGCGTGATTAGAGGAGAGATGTCATGAAGAAACTCATTCTTGCGTCGGTTTCGGCGCTTGCCCTGCTTGGCATTGCGGCTTGCAGCGACAGCGGCACGGGCGGGGACGCCACCACCACGCAGAGCACCAACCCGCCGGCGAACGAACAACCGATGCAGCCGGCTCCCGACGCGACCAAGCCGGCCGAGCCGGCTCCGGCACAGCCATCTGCGCCCGCGCAGTAATTCTTATGTGATGAAAGAAGGCCGGCATCCTGCCGGCCTTCTGACTTCAGGACAGTCTTCTTGCGGCCGCCGCCGCAAGCTCGGTTTCGCCTGTCACTTTTTGGCCCAGCAGAAGGGGCCGAAATGGCGAGGTGACGAAGGCTTGCAGTTTCGCGCGCCATGGCCGCTGCTGCCGGCTAATTTCCATATCGACGGTTGCGCCAGCTGCTCAGGCGGCCGCGAAATCGGCTGGGCCGGCCCTGCGGCATTGTCTTCAGCTTGATAGCGGTGGGGTTGATAGCGGCGGCCAGTTAGCCCTAATAGGTGCCCATGTCGATTTGGGATCGCCTCGGCGACTTCATCACCCGCGTTTCGTCCTCAACCTCGTCCGGCGTCGCCGACGTGGTCGAGGCTGTGCGCACGGTTTTCTCCGGCGACCCCGACCTGCGCCGGCGCGTCGCCTTCTCGGTGGCGATGATCGCGCTGTCGGCCAAGATGGCCAAGGCCGACGGCATCGTCACCCAGGACGAGGTGCGCGCCTTCCAGCAGATATTCGAAGTGCCGAAGGAGCAGACGCGCAATGTGGCGCGGCTCTACGATCTGGCCAAGCGCGACATCGCCGGCTTCGAGACCTATGCCGCGCGCATGGCGCAGCTTTGCGGCTCCGGCCATTCGAACTGCGCGATGCTGGAGGACATTCTCGACGGGCTGTTCCATATCGCCAAGGCCGACGGGCTGGTCCACGAGCGCGAAGGTCAGTTCCTGCATCGCATCGCCGAGATCTTCCGGATCGAGGAGGCGCATTACCAGAGCATTCTGGCCCGGCACGTCGATCTGGGTGCGGCCGATCCGTATGTCGTGCTCGGCATCGAGCGGGGAAAAACCTTCGAGGAGGTCAGGAAGCGTTACCGCAAGCTGGTTTCGGACAACCATCCCGACCGGCTGATCGCACGCGGCCTGCCGCAGGAATTCATCAAGATCGCAACCAGCAGGATAGCGGCGATCAACGCGGCCTATGAGATGATCGAACGGGGCCTGCGGCACGCATGAGCGGCTTCCTGCCCGACGAGCCGAGCGCCGAGGTCAGGGTATCGCCGAATTTCGGTCCACGACGCGAGACGGTCGACATGATCGTGCTGCACTACACCGGCATGGAGACCGGCGCCGGCGCCGAAGCATGGCTGTGCGATCCGGCCAGCGAGGTTTCGTCGCACTACCTCGTCCATGAGGACGGCCGCATCGTCCAGATGGTCCGGGAAAGCGACCGTGCCTGGCATGCCGGCAAGAGTTCCTGGTTCGGACGAAGCGACATCAACTCCTGTTCGGTCGGCATCGAGATCGTCAATCCGGGACATTCGCTGGGCTACCGAAATTTTCCGAAACGGCAGATCGATGCCCTGATCGGCCTGTGCGAGGGGATTGTTCAGCGCCATTCCATCCCGGCTCAACGGGTGCTCGCCCATTCCGACGTGGCGCCGGGACGCAAGATCGACCCGGGCGAGAGATTCCCCTGGAAGGCCCTGTTCGATGCCGGTGTCGGCCATCTTGTCGAAGCGGCACCCGTCAGGCGCGGCGCGGTGCTGAAGGCCGGCGACGCGTCTGCCGAGGTCGAGGCGCTGCAGTCGATGCTGGCGCTCTACGGTTATGGCGTGGAGATATCAGGCGCTTTCGACCGGCAAACCGAAATCGTGGTCGAGGCTTTCCAGAGGCATTTCCGGCAACGCAAAGTGGATGGCGTGGCCGACGGATCGACAATCCGCACGCTGGAACGGCTGCTTGGCTCGGTGAGGGCAGTTCCGTCCAAGTAGTCTTTTCCTGGCTGTAAGTTACAGCCTGTCATTTAAAGTGACTTGCCCCGCCTTTTTTGCCGCCAATTCGACCGTCAAATGCGATCCGTGCAAGTTGTCGGACCTACAGCCTCCCAAATGTTCCGACGTTGATTGGCGTAGCTGCGTGAAGTTCTTCGCGCGGTTTAAACAGAACAGGATCCCATGCAGAAATTAACCGTTTTAACGGCAGCTGTTGCTGCCGGCGTAATGACTTTTGCCATCGGTGCGGCCAATGGCGCGCCTTTGAGCCAGCGGGCCGACCAGGGTTTCATGACCGCGTCCGATAAGACTGCCACGCCGAAAGCCGGGCAAGATGCCGGGGAAAAAAGGACAGCCTCCGCAAAGGCGAAAAAAGCTGCTGCGGTGAAAGCGAAAAAGCCAGCATCCGCAAAGGCGGAAAAGGTCTCTGCAAAGAAGGCAGTCGTTGCAAAGAAGCCAGTCGTTGCAAAGAAGGCAGTCTCCAAGCGGCATGTGAAGCGCAACAGGACCCGCATCGACCAGGCGACGACGGCGTCGATCGGCCGGCAAAACCGGGCGGCGGCGCCGAAGCCGGCGGCCGCTGGCGATAGCGGCCAGTATTCGACGATCATCGAGCGTCATGCGGCCAGCAATGGTGTGCCGGTCTCGCTCGCCAAGGCCGTCATCATGATCGAGAGCAGGTTTCAGCCGAACCAGGTCGGCCGCGCCGGTGAGATCGGCCTGATGCAGATCAAGCCGTCGACGGCGCGGATGATGGGTTACAGCGGCTCGATCAAGGGTCTCCACGATCCCGAGACCAACATCAAATACGGCATGAAATACCTCGCCATGGCGCGCAACCTCGGCGACGGCACGACCTGCGGCACGATCCTGAAGTACAATGCCGGCCATGGCGCCAAGCGGATGAACCCGATTTCCGCGGCCTATTGCGGCAAGGTCAAAGTGCAGCTGGCCGCGCTTGGAGCGCCGGCGTAATAGACCGGGACCTGCTTTTTTGTTTGCGTTTTCGAATGTGAATCCCTTTATACGCCTTGCCAGCTGGCCGGGTGGCCGCACCCGCGAAGCCGAAAGGCTGCGGGTGAGGAAAGTCCGGGCTCCATGGAGACACGGTGCCGGTTAATGGCCGGCGGGGGCGACCCTAGGGAAAGTGCCACAGAAAGCAAACCGCCACGATCCGTCGTGGTAAGGGTGAAAGGGTGGGGTAAGAGCCCACCGCGCGACTGGCAACAGGAGCGGCACGGTAAACCCCACCGGGAGCAAGACCGAATAGGGGCGGTGCGAGGGGAAACCCTCGAGGGCTGTTTCCGGCTCACCGCCCGGGTAGGTTGCGTGAGGCGCATGGCAACATGCGCCCAAGATGAATGGCCGCCACGTTCTCGCGCCGCAAGGGGCGAGGGCCATACAGAACCCGGCTTACAGGCCAGCTGGCAATTTTCGTCCAGATTCTACGTTTTCGTCCAGATTCTAGGGGGAAACTCCCTGATATCAGCAGGTTGCGTCTTCGGGCGCGCTTGCTGGTTTAGGCGCTTCATTGACTGAATCAGCTTTTACTGGGCTGTGCATGGAGCAAGCGTTTCTTGAAACTGGTGCGATTAAATCGTACTTTCCTAAAGCGCGTCGCGTTCGACCGTCCTCTCGCGACGCGCTTTAGGTTGTTGTTTATGCATGTCGCAGAACCGCTGCACACTTTTGCGCGACATGCATTAGTACGGGCGGTATCAGGAGCGCACCATGGGTCAGGTCGACAAACGCAGCATCACGCTCTCGCCGGAATTGGCGGCGGCGGTCGACGATGTGGTCGCCGCCGGCGAATATGCTTCGGCGAGTGAGGTGATCCGCGACGCGCTCAGGCAATGGAAGGACCGCCGTGACTTGCACGGCTACACGCTCGAGGAGTTGCGCAAGCTGGTGCAGGAGGGGATCGACAGCGGGCCGGCGCTGGACGGCCCGCCAATCATGGAACGACTGCGCGCCAAATATCTGAAAATGGCCGAGGCCAAAGGCCTTGAGGAGTGAAATACCGCCTGCTTCCTCAGGCATTAATCGACCTCGAACGTATCGGCGACTACATTGCCGAACACAATCCTAATGCCGCGATCCGCCTCGTGAAAATCCTGGAGAGGCGTTGGGATTTGCTGACCTTGCATCCTTTCTCGGGGGCACCGCGCGAAGACATTGCGCCCGGCATCCGCCATCTGGTCGTCGGCGAATACCTCACCTTGTACCGTGTCGGCGCGGATGCAGTCGAGATCCTGCGTGTGCTGCATGGCCGGCGCAGTATCGAAGCCGACGATCTGGCTTCGTGATCGGTTCGCTCAACCGTCGACGCCGTCCAGTGACGCCTCGATCGCATGCCAAAGCGCTTCCACCGGCTCGCAGCCGACCGACAGGCGAACAAAGCCGGGCGGCACCGCATCACCCCAACGGGCGCGCCGTTCGGCCGAAGAGTGGACGCCGCCGAAGGAGGTCGCCGGCTGGATCAGGGCGCAGGCGCCGATGAACGCTTCGGCCCTGGCTTCACTCCCCAGGTCGAGGCCGACAAGGAAGCCGAAACGCTCCATCTGGGTGGTCGCCAGATTGTGTGAAGGATCATCCTCCAGTCCAGGAAAGCGGACGGATTTCACGGCCCGATGATCTGTCAGGCGTCGGGCGATCAGTTCGGCCGATTTGCACATGCGGTCGAAGCGGACCTCCAGTGTCTCGAGGCCTCGATGGACCAGCCAGGCTTCGAATGGTCCGGGGATGGAGCCCGACAGTTTGCGCCACTCGCGGATGGCGGTGATGATGCCGGCGTCACGGCTGGCGACATGGCCGAACAGCGCGTCGGAATGGCCATTGGGCGCTTTTGTGTCAGCAGCAACGACGATATCGGCGCCGAGGTCGAGCGGGCGCTGACCGTAAGGCGTCATCGTGGTGTTGTCGGCGACGACCAGCGCGCCGGCCTCGTGCGCAAGGCGCGCCACGCCGGCCAGGTCGCAAATGTCCAGCCCGGGATTGGATGGGGTCTCGACGAACACCAGCCGGTAGCCGGAAAAACCGCCGTCCACAAAGGACTTGGTCGGTCGTGTGTCGAACGGGACATCGAAAGGTTTGAGGAAGCGCTCGGCAAGCAGGCGCGGCGTGTAGTAACCGTCGGACGGCAACAGGATGCGATCGCCCGCCTTGAGCAGCGCGAAGAAGACCGCCGCGATCGCGGCCATGCCCGACGGGAACGCTACGGACGGCGCGTCCTCGAGGTGGCCGAGCATGTCTTCCACCGCTTCCCATGTCGGATTGTCGTAGCGCCCGTACTGGCTGACGCCGGCCGGATTGCCGGGCAGATGGAAAGTGGTCGTCATTGTCAGCGGCAGCGAGACCGGGTCGCCCTTGGCGAGCTTGACGCCACGCAAATGGGCAAGGGTGGCCGCGCGCGATTTGGCTGTTTCGGACATGTATTTTCAACCTTCTGACCGAGAAAAGAACCTGTTTCTGACCGAGAAAAGACAGGCCGACGCTATGCGTGGTGGCGCTCCGCGGCAAGCCGCCTCCGGTTAGGCCAAACCGCTCTAAACGCTTCGTTAGGCTTAATGGAGCATAAACACGGGAGTGCCGTCAAAGCTGCCCTCATCGGTTGTGGCGCGCGTTTTGTGAAGCCTATTCCCGTTGACGCCCATAGTACCCCATGATATCCCATTCAGATATTCAAGCCTTCGTTCCGCGTCAGGGTGAAGCGTACGCCAATCGGGCAGCCGCGGCGGCTGCGCGTTCGCCTGTTTTTGCCTTTTGGAGCGAAGTGAGTTTTGGGCAGGGACCGCGCTGCGGCGGCGCGGGCGGGAAGATGCAGAGGGGTGCGGCGGCGCAAGCGGCCGTAACGCGTAATGGACCGGTTTCTGTCAAGCGCGGTGAACAGGATCGATGCGAAGGGGCGGGTGTCCGTTCCAGCGCATTTCCGTGCGGTTGTGCAGAAGCGCGGTTATTCGGAACTCTATGCGCTGCGCTGCCTGGACCGTCCGGCGATGGATGTCGGTGGGCTCGACCTGCTCGACCGCTACGAGCAGCGCATCGCGCAGGAAGACCCCTTCCTGCAGACCTCGGACGACATGTCGTTCTTCTGCCATGGCGATGGAACCTTTCTCAAGCTCGATCAGGACGGCCGCATCTCGATGACCGATTTCATCCGCGAGCATACCGGCATTTCCGCGGAAGTGGCTTTTGTCGGCCGCGGCAATTTCTTTCAGATCTGGGAACCTGGACGGCTCACCGCCTATGGGGCGGAAGCACGCGCCCGGCTTTTGCAGCTTCGGCAGGGGACGAAGCCTGGGGAGCGGCCGGAATGATGGCGGGCTACGGCGATGACCCTCACGCCGTTGGCGGACCAGCCCGTCACATTCCGGTCCTCCTTGCCGAAGTGCTGGAGGCGCTTTCGCCCAAGACGGGCGAGGTGGTCGTCGACGGCACATTCGGCGCCGGCGGCTACTCCAAAGCCATTCTGGCGAGCGGCGCCTCGGTTGTCGCGATCGACCGCGATCCGGATGCGATTGCTGCCGGTCGTGTTCTCGAGCAACAATCGGGCGGCAGGCTCCGGCTTGTTCAGGCGCCGTTCTCGACATTGGACGAGCATGTCGAAAGCGCTGACGGCGTCGTGCTCGACATCGGCATCTCCTCCATGCAGATCGATCAGGCGGAGCGCGGTTTTTCGTTCCGTGCCGACGGACCGCTCGATATGCGCATGGCGCAGGCTGGCCTCAGCGCCGCCGATGTCGTCAACTCTTTCAAGGTGGGCGATCTTGCCCGCATCTTCGGGTTTCTTGGCGAAGAGCGCCATGCCGGCCGCATCGCCCGCATGATTGAAAGCCGTCGCGA
Source organism: Mesorhizobium sp. WSM4837 (assembly GCF_055811435.1). Lineage (NCBI taxonomy): Bacteria > Pseudomonadati > Pseudomonadota > Alphaproteobacteria > Hyphomicrobiales > Phyllobacteriaceae > Mesorhizobium > Mesorhizobium sp. WSM4837. Next base: position 44,062 of record NZ_JBVVQE010000026.1, on the reverse strand, counting down.
AAAACATCCGTTCGAGCGCACGCTCGACCTTGCAGACGCCATTGAGACGCATATCGGCCGCGCGCCGAAGGACAAGATCCATCCAGCGACCCGCGTCTTCCAGGCGTTGCGCATTTTCGTCAATGACGAACTCGGCGAACTGGCCAAAGCGCTGTTTGCGGCTGAACGCGTGCTGAAACCGGGCGGACGGCTGGCCGTGGTGACGTTCCATTCCCTGGAAGACCGCATCGTCAAGCGCTTCATCGCCGATCGCGCCGATGCGGCGACCGGATCGCGGCACCTGCCCGAGGCGCAGGCGCGCAGCGCCACCTTCAAAAAGGTGGGCAGCGGCGTGACGCCCGGTGAGGCCGAGATATCGGCCAATCCGCGGGCGCGCTCGGCAAGGCTGCGCGCGGCGATCCGCACCGACGCGCCGGCGCGCGCCGGCGATTTTTCGATTTTCGGGCTTCCAAAACTTCCTGATCCAAAACTTCCCGGTGCCGAGCGGCCGGGAGAGAGGTGAGCACGTGTTTCGTACCAGCGACATAGTCCTTATCGCCGTCATGGTTTCGGCCGCGGCCTTGACCTTCAAGACCAAGCGCGAGGCCGAGGAACAATTGGCGGCGGTGCACAAGATCCAGGCGCAGATCCGCTACGAGGAGGATACGATCGATCTCCTCAAGGCGGACTGGAGCCTGCTTACCCAACCGTCGCGCCTGCAAAAGCTGGCCGAGACCTATAAATCGCAACTCGAGCTCGAGCCGGTCAGCGCCCGCCAGATCATCGGGCTGGACGATCTGCCGGCAAAACCCCTCACCATCGAGGACCTTTCGTCCGAGCGGCTGGGCGGCATGGCCGACAGTTCCAGCAAGGAACCGATGGGCAACGACCCCGTGGTCACCGGAGGCATCGTCCAATGATCGCCAGACTTCCAGTGATCACCAGTCTGCTGACGCGCCGCGCCAAGTCCGGTGACGACGGATCGATTGTGGTCGAAGGCGCCCGCAAGGCGACCGGCGGCAAGGGCAGGACCCGCGTCGTGATGACGATGGCGGTGTTTTTCGGCATCTATCTGACCATCACCGGGCGGCTGGTCTATCTCGGTTTCCAGAACCCCGACTTGTCCGGCGGTCCGCAGAGCCGGGTGACGGCGTCCCGGCCCGACATCGTCGACCGCAACGGCGAAGTTCTGGCGACCGACATCAAGACGGCGTCGCTGTTTGCCGAACCGCGCCGCATTGTCGACGCCGACGAGGCGATCGAAAAACTGGCGACGGTGCTTCCCGAAATCGACTACGAGCAGACCTATCACAAGCTGAAGAGCGGCGCCGGCTTCGTCTGGCTGCAGCGGCAACTGACGCCCAAGCAACAATCGGAGATTCTGCAGCTCGGCATTCCGGGCATCGGCTTCCGCACCGAAAAGCGCCGCTTCTACCCGGCCGGCGAAACCTCGTCCTACATTGTCGGCCTCACCAACATCGACAACCAGGGCATCTCCGGCATGGAGAAATACATCGACGAACAGGGGCTGAGCGATCTTCAGGCGTCCGGCCTGGCGGTGGCCAAGGATCTGAAGCCGGTGCAGCTCTCGATCGACCTGCGCGTCCAGCATATCGTGCGTGATGAGGTCGCCACCGGCATGGAAAAATACCGCGCAATCGCGGCGGGCGCCGTCGTTCTCAACGTCAAGACCGGCGAAGTGGTCGCGATGGCCTCGGTTCCGGATTTCGATCCGAACAACCCCTATAATGCGCACGACAAGGACCGCTTGAACCGCATGTCGGCCGGGCTCTACGAGATGGGCTCGACCTTGAAGAGCTTTACCACCGCCATGGCGCTCGATTCCGGCAAAGTGACGCTGGAAAGCCGTTTCGACGCTACGCGCCCGATCAGGATCGGCCGCCAGACCATCCATGATTTTCATGGCAAGTCCCGGGTGCTGTCGGTGCCCGAAGTGTTCATCTATTCGTCCAACATCGGTTCGGCCAAGGAAGCTGAAGCGGTCGGCATCGAGGGGCACCGCGAATTCCTGCATCGCCTGGGTATCCTCGAGAGAATGCAGACGGAACTGCCTGAGGTCGCCCGCCCGACCGAGCCAAAAGTCTGGAAACAGGTCCATTCGATCACCATCGCCTTTGGTCACGGTGTGTCGACGACGCCCCTGCAGACGGCGGTCGGCTGTGCCGCGCTGATGAACGGCGGCTATCTGATCCAGCCGACATTCCTGAGACGGGCGCAGGAACAGGCGATGTCGGTGGCCAAGAAAGTCGTCAGCGACAAGACATCCGAGAACATGCGCTATCTCTATGCACTCAACGCCGAGAAAGGCTCAGGCAGGAACGCCAGGGTTCCGGGTTATCGCGTCGGCGGCAAGACGGGAACGGCCGAGAAGGTTGTCAACGGCCGCTACTCAAAGGACAAGAACTTCAACGCCTTCGTCGCGGCTTTCCCGATGGATGATCCGCAATACATCGTGCTTACCATCGCCGACGAACCGAAGCCGGAAAAACCCGGCATGGGTGCGACGGCCGCCTCGAATGCTGGCGTCATGGCTGCAAACATTATCCGACGTTCGGCTTCCATGCTTGGCGTGAAGCCAGATTTCAGCCATGAAAATGGCGCAACGCTGGTTTCCTATCAGTGATTCTGAGGGCGCGCCGGCAACTGCGCGCTATTTTGTTGCTATGAACGGGGTTCGATGAAGCTGAAAGACCTAGCCGGTATCCTGCCTGTCGAGGGGACAGCTTCCTTCGATACGGAGGTTACCGGGATTTCTTCGGATTCCCGCCAGGTAGGACCGGGCGTGGTCTTCTTCGCGCTCGCTGGCACCAAGACCGATGGCGCGGCCTATTCCGCCGATGCCGCCAAGCGCGGCGCCGCAGCGATCGTGACCGGCAAGGGCAGCGGCGCCGTCACCGGACTGCCGGTGCCGGTTTTCGCCGTCGACGATCCGCGCCTGGCGCTGGCGCTGAGTGCGGCCCGCTACTTCGGCAGGCAGCCGCAAACCATGGTCGCGGTGACCGGCACCAGCGGCAAGACATCGGTTGCGGCTTTCACCAGGCAGATCTGGGAGCAGTCAGGCTTTGCCGCTGCTTCGATCGGCACGACCGGCGTGGTGGCGCCGGGCCGCAACGAGTACGGCTCGCTGACCACCCCCGACCCGGTCGACCTGCACAGGCTGCTGCGCGAACTGGCGGATGCCGGCGTCACCCACGCATCGATGGAGGCCTCCAGCCATGGTCTCGATCAGCGCCGGCTTGACGGCGTGAAACTCGCAGCCGGCGGGTTCACCAATCTCGGCCGCGATCATATGGACTATCATCCGACAGTCGAGGACTATCATCGCGCCAAGCTGCGCCTGTTCGACGCGCTGCTGCCGAAGGGCGCGCCGGCCGTCATCTTTGCCGACGATCCCTGGTCGGAGCCGACGATCCAGGCGGCAAGGGCCGCGGGACTGGATGTGCTGACGGTCGGCCGCCACGGCGAGTTCCTGACACTGAAGCGGGTCGAGCACGAGCGCCACCGCCAGCGTGCCGAGGTGGAAGTCGATGGCGTTCTCCACGAGATCGACCTGCCGCTGGCCGGCGATTTCCAGATCGCCAATGCCCTGGTTTCGGCGGGCCTCGCCATTTCTACTGGAACACCTGCCGCCAAAGCCCTGATGGCGTTGGAGAAATTGAAGGGCGCCCCGGGCCGGCTGGACCTTGTTGGCACCGCTGCCAACGGTGCGCCGGTCTATGTCGATTACGCGCACAAGCCGGACGCGCTGGAAAACGTGTTGGCTTCGGTGCGGCCGTTCACCACCGGCCGCGTCATCGTCGTGTTCGGCTGCGGCGGCGACCGCGACCGTGGCAAGCGTCCGATCATGGGCGAGATCGCCACGCGGCTCGCCGATGTCGTAATCGTCACCGACGACAATCCGCGCTCGGAAGTGCCCGAAACGATCCGTGCCGCGATTCTTGCCGCTGCACCCGGCGGCATCGAGATCGGTGACCGGCGCAAGGCGATCCACGAGGCAGTCGCCATGCTCCATGCCGGCGATACGCTGATCGTGGCCGGCAAGGGGCATGAGGAAGGCCAGACCGTCGGCGCCGAGACGCTGCATTTTTCCGACCATGAGGAAGTCCGCGCCGCGCTCCAGGAGCACGCCGCATGAGCTTCCTGTGGACGTCAGAGGATCTCGTCGCCGCCATGGGCGGACGACCGCTCGGTCCGATGCCGGAGGGTATCGGCGGCATCTCGATCGACAGCCGCAGCCTTGAGCCGGGCGATGCTTTCTTCGCGATCAAGGGCGAGGCGATGGACGGCCATGATTTCGCGACCGCCGCCATCAAGGCCGGCGCCGGCGTGCTGGTCGTCGCTGAGGGCAAGTTGCCGTCGCTCGGGCGGCTGACGGCGCCGATGATCGTCGTGCAGGACGTCTTGGCCGCGCTGGAAAAGCTGGGGCTGGCCGCGCGCGCGCGCTCCAATGCCAAGATCATCGCGGTGACCGGTTCGGCGGGCAAGACCACCACCAAGGAAGCGCTGCGCCATGTGCTGTCCGTAGTCGGCAAGGTGCACGCATCGGCGCAGTCTTTCAACAACCACTGGGGTGTGCCGCTGACGCTGGCGCGGCTGCCTGTGGATTGCGACTATGCCGTGTTCGAGATCGGCATGAACCATCCTGACGAGGTCCGGCCACTGGCCAGGATGGTCCGGCCGCATGTCGCCATCGTCACGCTGATCGCCGCGGCACATCTCGGCTTCTTCCGCAACCTGGACGAGATCGCCAGGGCCAAGGCCGAGATTTTCGAAGGACTGGAACCGGACGGCGCCGTCCTTCTCAACCGCGACGACCCGCGCTGGAAGCTTCTGGACAAGATGGCGAGAGCCGCCGGCGTCGAGCACATCTACGGCTTTGGCGAGAATGCCCGTGCGACCTTCAAGCTGCTGGCATGCGCGCTGCATGCCGATCATTCCGTCATCACTGCCAAGATCGGCGGTCAGGAGATCACCGCCAGGGTCGGCGCGCCGGGCCGACACATGGTGCAGAATGTGCTGGCCGTGCTGGGCGCCGCGCACCTGGTCGGCGCCGAAATAGCCAGGGTGGCGCTGGCGCTGGCCGATCTTTCGGCCGAACGCGGACGCGGCAAGCGCCATGTGCTGCGCCACCCGAAAGGTCCGATCACGCTGATCGACGAGAGCTACAACGCCAATCCGGCGTCGATGAGCGCAGCGATGGCGCTGCTCAACGCGACGCCGGTGTCGGGCGAAGGCAGGCGTATCGCGGTGCTCGGCGACATGCTCGAGCTCGGCGACCATTCGGCGAAGCTGCACGCTGCCCTTGCCGATCTCATCGTCGGCACCGACACGCGCACGGTGTTTCTTGCCGGCCCGCAAATGCGGGCGCTGGCCGATATCCTGCCTGATGAGATCGAGACAGAATATCGCGCCGGCGCAGAGGATCTGAAACTGGTGCTTCTGTCGGCGCTGAAGCCGGGCGACGTGGTGATGATCAAATCGTCGAAAGGCATCGGATTTTCCAAACTGGTCGACGCACTGCTCAGCAAATTTCCGGCGGCAGCCGCAACCGCCAAACAGACCTAGAGCCAGGTCCGGGGACCGAATCGCATGTTCACACTGCTCGTCGAATTCGCGGACAAGATCTCCGTCTTCAACGTCTTCCGCTACATAACCTTCCGCACCGGCGGCGCGCTGATCACCGCGGCGCTGATCGTCTTCATCTTCGGCCCGGCCATCATCAATTCGCTGAGGCTGCGGCAGGGCAAGGGCCAGCCGATCCGTGCCGACGGGCCGCAGACGCATTTCAAGAAAGCCGGCACGCCGACCATGGGCGGGCTGATGATCCTGTGCGGCATCATCGGCTCGTCGCTGCTATGGGCGAACCTGTCCAGCATCTATGTCTGGGTGGTGCTGCTGGTGACCCTGGGTTTCGGCTCGATCGGGTTCTACGACGATTATCTCAAGGTGACGAAGCAATCGCATCTCGGCTTTTCCGGCAAGGCGCGGCTGGGGCTTGAATTCGTCATCGCCGGCATCGCCGCCTGGGTGATCATGCACAACGGCCAGGCGCCGTTCTCGTCGTCTCTGACCTTCCCCTTCGCCAAGGAGTTCCTCATCAATCTCGGCTGGTTCTTCATCCCGTTCTCGTGCTTCGTCATCGTCGGCGCCGGCAACGCGGTGAACCTGACCGATGGCCTCGACGGCCTTGCGATCGTGCCGATCATGATCGCGGCGGCGTCCTTCGGCGTCATCGCCTACCTGTCCGGCAATGCGGTGTTCGCCGAGTATTTGCAGATCCATTTCGTGCCCGGCACCGGTGAATTGGCGGTGGTCCTCGGCGCAGTGATCGGCGCCGGCCTCGGCTTCCTGTGGTTCAACGCACCGCCGGCGGCGATCTTCATGGGCGATACCGGCTCGCTGGCGCTTGGCGGCCTGATCGGCACGGTTGCGGTTGCCACCAAGCACGAGATCGTGCTGGTCATCGTCGGCGGCCTGTTCGTTGTCGAGATCCTGTCGGTCATCATCCAGGTCGGCTACTTCAAGATGACCGGCAAGCGGGTATTCCTGATGGCGCCGATCCACCATCATTTCGAAAAGCTCGGCTGGACCGAAAGCCAGGTGGTGATCCGCTTCTGGATCATCGCCGTCATCCTGGCGCTGGTCGGCCTGTCGACCCTCAAGCTGCGATAGGAGGCCGCTTGATCCCCGCCGCATCCTTCGCAGGCAAGCGCGTTTCACTCTTCGGGCTCGGCGGCTCGGGGATCGCCACTGCGCGCGCGTTGATCGAGGGCGGGGCGGAGGTGCTCGCCTGGGACGACAATCCCGGCAGTGTCGCCAATGCCGCGGCCGTCGGTATCGCGACCGGCGACCTGCGTGGCGCCGACTGGGCGAAATTCTCGGCCTTCGTGCTGTCGCCCGGCGTGCCGCTGACGCATCCGAAGCCGCACTGGACAGTGGAACTGGCGCGCGCTTCAGGCGTCGAGATCATTGGCGACATCGAGCTGTTCTGCCGGCAGCGGACCTTGCTGGCGCCGGCTGCACCCTTCGTCGCCATAACCGGCACCAACGGCAAATCGACGACCACGGCGCTGACGGCGCATATCCTGAAATCGGCCGGATGCGACACGCAGATGGGCGGCAATATCGGCCGCGCGGTGATGACGCTCGATCCGCCGGAGCCGGGGCGGCATTATGTCGTGGAATGCTCGTCCTACCAGATAGACCTGGCGCCCTCGATCAATCCGACTGCCGGCGTCCTGCTCAACCTGACGCCCGATCATCTCGACCGTCATGGGACGATGCAGCACTACGCCGCGATCAAGGAGCGGCTGACGGCCGGCAGCGAAACGGCCATCGTCGGCGTCGACGATTCCTGGTGCGCCCAGCTCGCCGACCGGCTGGAGCGGGCAGGCCGGCACGTCATTCGCATTTCGAAGCGCCTGCCGCTGACCGACGGCTATTTCGCCGAGGGCACCGATCTGATGGAGGCGGTGCACGGCCGTTACAGCCGGGTCGCCTTTCTCGAAGGCATCGGCTCGCTGCGCGGCCAGCACAATGCGCAGAATGCGCTGGCCGCTCTCGCCGCCTGCCTCAAGGTCGGGCTCGATCTGGGCGAGATCCAGTCGGGGCTGGAGAGCTTTCCCGGGCTGGCGCACCGTATGGAGCAGGTCGGCCGCAAGGGCCATGTGCTGTTCATCAACGATTCCAAGGCGACCAATGCCGATGCGGCTGCGCCCGCATTGTCCTCCTTTTCGCGCATCTACTGGATCGCCGGCGGGTTGCCGAAAGAGGGTGGCATCGAGCCGTTGCGCGGCCTCTTTCCGCGCATCGCCAAGGCCTATCTGATCGGCGAGGCCGCACCAGCCTTCTCGGCGACGCTTGGCGAGGCGGTGCCCTACGAGATCTCCGGCACTCTGGCGGCAGCTGTCGAGCATGCGGCAAGCGACGCGGCCAGGGACGACTGCAACGGCGAGGTGGTGGTGCTGCTTTCACCGGCCTGCGCCAGTTTCGACCAGTTCAAGAATTTCGAAGTGCGCGGCGAAGCCTTCAGGCAAGCTGCGAGCACTATTGATGGCGTGAAGCTCATCGGAGGGGCACGATAATGCAAAGCCGTCTCGACAAAAGCCCGGTTGCCACTTGGTGGTGGACGATCGATCGCTGGTTCCTGGCTGCGTTCCTGTCGCTGATGGGGCTCGGCATCGTGCTGTCCTTCGCGGCAAGCCCGGCGGTGGCCCAGCGCATCGGCCTGGACAGTTTCCACTTCGCCACGAGGCAGATCATCTTCACCATTCCCGCACTTGGCGTGATGCTGGCCGTCTCCTTCCTGGAATCGCGGCAGATCAGGCGCATGGCCCTGGCGATGCTGTGCATCACGCTGGTGCTGATGTTGGCGGTGCTCTACATCGGCGTCGAGGTGAAGGGCGCGCGTCGCTGGGTGTCGCTCGCCGGGGTGTCGCTGCAGCCGTCGGAATTCCTGAAGCCTGCCTTCGTCGTCATCTGCGCCTGGCTGTTTGCCGAACACAAGCGCCAGCCCGACATTCCAGGCAATCTGTTCGCCATGCTGCTGCTGGCCCTCGTCATCTCGCTGCTGGTGGCGCAGCCCGATTTCGGCCAGACCATGCTGGTGCTCGGCACCTGGGGGGTGATGTTCTTCATGGCCGGACTGCCATGGCTGTGGATCATCGCGCTGGGCGCTGTCGGCATCGGCGGCGTGTTTGCCGCCTATACCGTGTTCCCGCATGTCGCCGGCCGCATCGATCGCTTCATGACCGGCGAGGGCGACACGTTCCAGGTGGACATGGGCCGCGATGCGCTGATCAATGGCGGCTGGTTCGGCGTCGGTCCGGGCGAGGGCACCGTCAAGCGGGTGATACCCGACAGCCATGCCGATTTCGTCTACTCGGTGGCCGGCGAGGAGTTCGGACTGATCATGTGCTTCTTCATCATGATCATCTTCGCCTTCATCGTGCTGCGCGGCCTCGGCACCGCGCTCAAGGAGCAGGACGATTTCACACGCTATGCGGTCGGCGGCCTGGTCACGGTCTTCGGTCTGCAGTCGGTCATCAACATGGCCGTCAATCTGCAGCTGATGCCGGCCAAGGGCATGACCTTGCCGTTCATCTCCTATGGCGGCTCTTCGCAGATCGCCATCGCCATCTCGATGGGCATGGTGCTGGCGCTGACGCGCAAGCGGCCGGAAAAGCGCAAGCAGTTGGGCTTCGCGCCGTCGCAGCGCGCCATGCCGGCGGAGTGAAATGTCGAGGGGCGCGATCCTTTTGGCGGCCGGCGGCACGGGCGGGCATCTCTTCCCGGCCGAGGCGCTGGCGCACGAGCTGATCAGGCGCGGCTGGACGGTGCATCTGGCCGCCGATGATCGTGCCGAGCGTTTTGCCGGCCAGTTCCCGGCCGCGGGTATCCATCCGATCCAGTCGGCGACCATCGGCTCGAAAAATCCTTTCGCCGTGCTCGCCGCCTTCTGGAAGATCTGGGGCGGCGTGCGGCAGGCATCGGCCGTGATCGGTCGGGTCAAGCCAGCCGTGGTGGTCGGTTTCGGCGGCTATCCGACGCTACCGCCGCTCTATGCGGCGACGCGGCGCAAGGTGCCGACGCTGATCCACGAGCAGAACGCGGTGATGGGGCGCGCCAACCGGGCGCTCGCCGGCCGTGTCGATGCCATCGCCGGCGGGTTTTTGCCAGAAGATTCAACCGCTGCAGGCGCCAAGACGGTGACGACCGGCAATCCGGTCAGGCCGCAAGTGCTGGAGGCGGCAAAGACGCCCTATGCGGCGTCGACCGGGGAGCAGCGGTTCCGCTTCCTGGTGTTCGGCGGCAGCCAGGGCGCACAGTTCTTTTCCGATGCGGTGCCGGCGGCGGTTCGACAGCTTTCCGATGCACAACGCGGGCGGCTTGATATCACCCAGCAGGCGCGTGCCGACGATGTCGAGCGGGTGAAGGCGGCCTATGCCGCCCTTGGCGTCGAGGCTGAGGTGTCGCCCTTCTTCACCGACATGGCGGCGCGCATGGCTGCGGCGCATCTGGTGATGTCGCGGTCCGGCGCATCGACCGTATCGGAAATCGCGGTGATCGGCCGGCCGGCGCTGCTGGTGCCCTATCCGCATGCGCTCGACCACGACCAGGCGGCCAATGCCGCGGCATTGGCCGCGGCAGGCGGCGCCGAAGTGCATCCGCAATCGACGCTTTCGTCCGAGCGCATAGCCGCGCTCGTCGGAGCGCTGATGGACGATCCGGAGCGGCTGACCACGATGGCAGCGGCGGCGAAATCGGCCGGAAAACCGGACGCGGCACGGTTGCTCGCCGATCTGACAGAGGCTATTGCGTCGAAGAAAAGCGTATCGGAATTCAGGAAGGAGACGCACGTATGAAGATGCCGCAGACGATCGGCCTCGTGCATTTCATCGGCATCGGCGGTATCGGCATGAGCGGCATCGCCGAGGTGCTGCATAATCTCGGCTACCAGGTGCAAGGGTCCGACCAGGCCGACAGCGCCAATGTGCAGCGGCTGCGCGACAAGGGCATCGAGTGCTTCGTCGGTCACCATGCCGACAATATCGGCGATGCCGAAGTGGTCGTCGTCTCGACGGCGATCAAGAAATCCAATCCGGAGCTGAAGGCGGCACGCGAGAAACTGCTTCCCATCGTCCGTCGCGCCGAGATGCTGGCGGAACTGATGCGCTTCCGGCAGGCGGTGGCCATCGGCGGCACGCATGGCAAGACGACGACGACCTCGATGGTGGCGACGCTGCTCGAGGCCGGCGGGCTCGATCCGACCGTGATCAATGGCGGCATCATCAATGCCTACGGCACCAACGCCCGCATGGGCGATGGCGAATGGATGGTGGTGGAGGCCGATGAGAGCGACGGCACGTTCCTGAAGCTGCCGGCCGAGATTGCCGTCGTCACCAACATCGATCCCGAACATCTCGACCATTACGGCTCCTTCGACAAGGTGCGCGAGGCCTTTCGCCAGTTCGTCGAAAACGTGCCGTTCTACGGCTTCGGCGTCATGTGCACCGACCATCCGGAGGTGCAGGCGCTGGTCAGCCGCATCGAGGACCGGCGCGTCATCACCTATGGCGAGAACGCACAGGCCGACGTGCGTTTCATCAATCACCGCATGGATGGCCCGACCTCGGAATTCGACGTGGTGATCCGCGACCGCAAGACCGGCGGCCAGTCGACGATATCAGGCCTGCGCCTGCCGATGCCCGGCCGTCACAACGTCGCCAATGCGACGGCGGCGATCGCCGTCGCGCATGAGCTCGGCCTTTCGGCCGAGGCGATCAGGAAGGGCCTGTCGTCCTTCGCCGGCGTCAAGCGGCGCTTCACCCGTACCGGTTCGTGGAACGGCGTCGATGTGTTCGATGATTACGGCCACCATCCGGTCGAGATCACGGCGGTTCTCAAGGCGGCGCGCGATGCCACCAAGGGCCGCGTCATCGCGATTGCCCAGCCACACCGCTTCACCCGGCTTCACGACCTGTTCGACGAGTTTTCCGTCTGCTTCAACGATGCCGACACGGTGATGGTGGCGCCGGTCTATGCGGCAGGCGAAGAGCCGATCGACGGGGTGACGTCCGAGGCATTGGTGTCGCGCATCCGCTCCGGCGGCCATCGCGACGCGCGCTACATCGAAGGCCCCACGGCGATTGCGCCGGTTATCCGCGACCTGGCCAAACCAGGCGATTTCATCGTCTTCCTCGGTGCCGGCAACATCACGCAATGGGCCTACGCGCTGCCCAGGGACCTCGGCGGTACTGCCTCATGATGCGTGGCCAGGCATTGATCGACAAGCTTGGCGGCCGGCTTGCCGGCCTGCGCGGCCGCATCACGCCCAATGCCGAGATGGACAAGATCACCTGGTTCCGCGCCGGCGGGCTGGCCGACGCGCTGTTCCAGCCGGCCGACGAAGACGATCTCGCTGCGTTCCTGGGGGCAGTGCCCGAAGAGATACCGCTGACCACCGTCGGTATCGGCTCGAACCTGCTTGTGCGTGACGGCGGTATTGCGGGCTTCGTCATCCGGCTTTCGGCCAAGGGCTTTGGCGAAGCCGAAGTGACTGCGCCAACCACAATCAAGGCGGGTGCGGCGACGCCCGACAAACGCCTTGCCGCTGTCGCCTATCAGGCTGGCATAGGCGGCTTTGAGTTCTACCACGGCATTCCGGGCGCCATCGGCGGTGCGCTGAGGATGAATGCCGGCGCCAATGGCGTCGAGACGCGCGAGCGTGTTGTCGAGGTGCGGGCGCTCGACCGCAAGGGCAATGTGCATACGCTGAGCAACGCCGATATGGGCTACGCCTATCGCCATTCGGCAGCACCTGCCGGGCTGATCTTCACATCAGCGGTGTTCGAAGGCGTTTTGGCAGACAAGGCCGCGATCAAGGCGGCAATGGACGCCGTCCAGCATCATCGCGAGACCGTGCAGCCGATCCGCGAAAAGACCGGCGGCTCGACCTTCAAGAATCCGGAGGGCACCTCGGCCTGGAAGGAGATTGACAGAGCGGGCTGTCGGGGGCTGATGATCGGCGGTGCGCAGATGTCGCCGATGCATTGCAACTTCATGATCAACACGGGAACCGCCACCGGCTACGACCTTGAATATCTTGGCGAGACAGTGCGCGCGCGCGTGCTCGAACGGTCGGGCATCCGGCTGCATTGGGAAATCAAGCGCATCGGCAAATTCCGGCCAGGGCACGAGGTCCAGGAATTCCTCGGACAGTTGCTGTAAGGACTCAACAACACAGTTTTCGCGGCCGTTTTTGCGGAAAGTGAATCTCGCGGAATCGTAAGGACTTGCCAGCGATTCAACTCTCTGATTCTCTGCCCTGAAGCGTTTCCTGATTTGAGTCGTTTCGACGCGTCACCAGCGTTTTTCCGTCAGGGGCTGCCTGCCGGGAGGCTTGGGGACTCGATGTTGCAGAAATCGTCAGAGCAGGGAGTGCTCCGAGCGTTTGAGTGTATGGCCCTTTCCGGGGCGTGTGAGATGCAGACCCGCAGTGAAAGGGCCCGCCGTGATAGGGAATGACGGGAAATGAAAAGCAAGCACGTGGCCGTCCTTCTGGGTGGATTCTCGTCCGAGCGGCCCGTGTCCTTGTCTTCGGGGAAAGCCTGTGCCGATGCGCTCGAGACGGAAGGCTACCAGGTCACTCGCGTCGACGTCTCGCGCGATGTTGGATCGGTGCTGGCCGAGCTCAAGCCTGATGTTGCCTTCAATGCGCTGCATGGTCCTTTCGGCGAGGACGGCACCATCCAGGGCATCCTCGAATATCTTGCCATCCCCTACACCCATTCCGGCGTGCTCGCCTCGGCGCTTGCCATGAACAAGGAGCAAGCCAAGAAGATCGCCAAGTCTGTCGGCATTCCGGTCGCCGAATCGAAGGTGGTCAATCGCTTCGCCATCCAGAACAAGCACCCGATGAAGCCGCCTTACGTCGTCAAGCCGGTCAATGAGGGGTCGAGCTTCGGTGTCGTCATCGTGCACGAAGGGCAGTCGCATCCGCCGCAGGTCATCGGTTCGTCCGACTGGAAGTATGGCGATACCGTCATGGCGGAGCGCTATGTGCACGGGCGGGAGTTGACCTGCGCGGTGATGAGCGATGTGGCGCTCGGCGTCTGCGAGATCATCCCGACCGGCCATTCCTTCTACGACTATGATTCAAAATACGTCGCGGGCGGATCAAAACACGAATGCCCTGCAAAAATTTCACCGAATATTTACCAAAAAATACAGACACTGACGCTCAGGGCTCACCAAGCCATCGGCTGCCGGGGCGTTTCCCGGTCGGACTTCCGTTATGATGATCGACACTCCGAGAACGGCGAAATTGTCTGGCTCGAGGTCAACACTCAGCCCGGCATGACGCCGACATCCTTGGTGCCTGAGATCGCCGCGCAGGCGGGACACTCGTTCGGCGATTTGTTGAGTTGGATGGTGGAGGACGCTTCGTGTCTGCGTTGAGGTGGGGACAGGGCAAGGGGAAGGGCGCGACCGGGCCGACGCTGTTCGGCGTGGCGTTGTCGTTCGACCATTTCGTGCTGCCGCGCCTGCTTCGCCGGCCGGCGCGCATGCTGGCGCGTCTGGGCGAGGACGACTTCGAGGTGCCGCCGTTTTCCGCAGCCGTGCTGTCGGCGGCGCTGCTCGTATCGGGCAGTGCCTATGGCGCCTATCTCGGCGGGCATGTCGACGCTATCGTCCAGGGCATCACCGCGCGCACGGGCTTTGCCGTCGACCAGATCAAGGTCGTCGGCAACCGCGCAACCTCCGAGATCGATATTCTCGACAGGATGCAGCTCGATGGCTGGACGTCGCTGATCGGCTTCGATGCCGAAGCCGCGCGGGAACGCATCGCCACGCTGCCCTGGGTCGAGGTTGCGGCGGTGCGCAAGGTCTATCCGCACACGCTGGAGGTGCGCATCGAGGAGCGTGAGCCCTTCGCGCTCTGGCAGCAGGGCAGCGAGCTTTCGGTCATCGAGCGCTCCGGCGCCGTGATCGCGCCATTCTCCGGCGGCAAGCAGTCGCTGCTGCCGCTGATCGTCGGCACCGGCGCCCCGGCCAAGGCGCCGGATTTCCTGGCCAGGATCAAGAAATACCCAGAGCTTGCCGCACGGATCAAAGGCTACATCCGCATCGGCGAACGACGTTGGGATCTGAAGCTGGAAAACGGCATCACGGTCAAGCTCCCCGAGGATGGCGAGGACCAGGCGATCGCCGATCTGCTCAGGATGGACCGAGAGAACGGGCTTTTGACGCGCGATATCGCCGCCGTCGACATGCGCCTTTCCGATCGCCTCGTCGTCCAGTTGACGCCGGAGGCGGCGACGCAGCGTCAGGCCGCGCTCAATGAAAAGCCGAAAATGCCGAAGCGCAAGCCGGAGACGAAGATATGAGCTGGCTTGGCGGCAACAGCGATACCTCGTCGCGCCGGTCCGGCATCATGACGGTGCTGGATGTCGGCTCGAGCAAGGTCTGCTGCGTGGTGGCCAAGCTCAAGCCGCGCGAGGACGGCATGCTGCTGCGCGGGCGCTCGCATCGCATACAGGTTATCGGCATCGGCCACCAGAAATCGCAAGGCGTGAAATCGGGTGTCGTCATCGATCTCGACAGGGCCGAGCACGCCATCCGCCTTGCCGTCGATGCCGCCGAGCGCATGGCCGGGCTGACCGTCGATTCGCTGATCGTCAACATGACGGCCGGCCGGCTGAAGAGCGAAAGCTTCTCGGCAACCATCAACCTTGGCGGCCATGAGGCGGACGAGGCCGACATCAAGCGCGTGCTTGCCGCCGGCGCCAAGCAGGCGCTGCGGGCCGAGCGAGAAGTGATCCATTCGCTTCCCGTCGGCTTTTCGCTGGACGCCGAGCGCGGCGTGCGTGATCCGCGCGGCATGGTCGGCGACCAGCTCGGCGTCGACATGCACGTGCTGACGGGTGACGCGGCACCGTTGCGCAATCTGGAGCTTTGCATCAACCGTTCGCACCTGTCGGTCGAGCGCATGGTGGCGACGCCCTATGCCAGCGGTCTTGCCGCACTGGTCGACGACGAACTCGAGATGGGCGCAGCCTGCATCGACATGGGCGGCGGCACCACGACGATCTCGATGTTTTCGGAAGGCAAGTTCGTTCATGGCGACGCCATCGCCATCGGCGGCAACCACGTTACGCTGGACATGGCCAAGGGCCTGTCAACCTCGCTCGATGCCGCCGAGAGGCTGAAAGTGATGCATGGCTCGGCGCTGCCCGGCAGTGCCGACGACCGCGACCTGGTCTCGATACAGCCGATCGGCGAGGACGGCGAGGTGCCGCTTCAGATCCCGCGTTCGGTGATGACGCGCATCATCCGGGCGCGCATCGACGAAACGCTCGAACTGTTGCGCGACCGGCTGAACAGGTCCGGCTACGGCAACGCGGCCGGCAAGCGCGTCGTGCTGACCGGCGGCGCCAGCCAGCTTTCCGGCCTGCCCGAGGCAGCGCGCCGCATTCTCGGACGCAATGTGCGCATCGGCCGTCCGCTCGGTGTAGCGGGCCTGCCGGAGGCGGCCAAGGGGCCGGCTTTCTCGACGCCAGTCGGGCTTCTGATCTACCCGCAGATGGCGAATTTCGAGAGCCATCCGGCGAAAGGAATTTCTGGTCTCAGGATGACCGGAACAGGCGGAAAACTGCATCGAATGAGTCAGTGGTTGAGAGACAGTTTTTAAATTGACGGGGACAGCCCCATAGGCGGCCGCAGCGGCGAAGCGGCGGGAAAGGCAAAGGACGGAGACAATGACCATCAATCTGCAAAAGCCGGACATCACCGAGCTGAAGCCGCGTATCACCGTGTTCGGTGTCGGCGGCGGCGGCGGCAATGCCGTCAACAACATGATCACCGCCGGCTTGCGCGGCGTCGAGTTCGTGGTGGCCAATACCGATGCGCAGGCGCTGACCATGTCCAAGGCGGATCGCCTGATCCAGCTCGGCGCGCATGTCACCGAGGGCCTGGGTGCGGGGTCGCAGCCGGAAGTCGGACGCGCCGCGGCGGAGGAATGCATCGACGAGATCGTCGATCATCTCTCCAACACCCATATGTGCTTCGTCACTGCCGGCATGGGCGGCGGCACCGGCACGGGGGCCGCGCCGGTCGTTGCACGTGCGGCGCGCGAGAAGGGGATTCTCACCGTCGGCGTCGTCACCAAGCCGTTCCATTTCGAAGGCCAGCGCCGCATGAAGACGGCGGATCTGGGCATCGAGGAATTGCAGAAATGCGTCGATACCCTCATCGTCATCCCCAACCAGAACTTGTTCCGGCTGGCCAATGACAAGACGACCTTTGCCGACGCTTTCGCCATGGCCGACCAGGTGCTCTATTCCGGCGTCGCCTGCATCACCGACCTGATGGTCAAGGAAGGGCTGATCAACCTCGACTTCGCCGACGTCCGCTCGGTCATGCGCGAGATGGGCAAGGCGATGATGGGGACGGGCGAAGCTTCCGGCGAGGGGCGCGCCATGGCCGCCGCCGAAGCCGCGATCGCCAATCCGCTGCTCGACGAGACCTCGATGAAGGGCGCCAAGGGGTTGTTGATCTCGATCACCGGCGGCCGCGACCTGACCCTGTTCGAAGTCGACGAGGCGGCGACCCGAATTCGCGAGGAGGTCGACCAGGAAGCCAACATCATCCTGGGTGCGACCTTCGACGAGGATCTCGAAGGCGTCATCCGCGTCTCGGTGGTTGCTACCGGCATCGACAAATCGGCGGCAGAAATCGCTGCCGCGCCGATCGCCATCCGCACGGCTCCGCCAAAGCCGGTCAGCCGTCCGGCCGCTCCGGTCACGGAAAGCCGTCCGGCGCCTGTCCAGCAGGGAGGCTACGAGCCGCGCGCCGCCGATCCGGTCGCCGAGGCAATCCAGCTCGCCGAGGCGAATGCGGCGGCGATGGCGCGTCCCGCGCCGGCCTCCCAGGCAGAAGATTTCCGCCCGCAGAGCAAGATCTTCCAGGCGCCGCCGGCCCAGCCGCAGCCGATGCTGCAGCCAATGGTTCAGCAAACGATGCAGCCCGCGCCGCAGCGTGAAGTGCTTCAGCCGGCAGCGCCCCAGCGCATGCCGCGCGTCGAGGACTTTCCGCCGGTGGTGAAAGCCGAGGTGGAAGCCAAAAGCCGTCCGGCCGACCACGAGAACAGCGGACCGATGGGACTGCTCAAGCGCCTGACCAACGGCCTTACCCGTCGCGAAGAAGAGCCTGCACGGCTGCAGCCGGCGCAGCCGCGCGAGCCGAAACTGCGCCAGGCGGCACCCGAAGTGCGCCGCCTTGCCAGCCAGGATCCGCAGCTTTACGCGCCACGCCGCGGCCAGTTGGACGACCAGGGCCGGCTGACGCCGCAGAGCAGGGCCGTCCAGGAAGACGATCAGCTGGAGATTCCGGCATTCCTGCGCCGCCAGGCCAACTAACCTGTTAACGGACCGTAACAGTTATTAACAGGCAGACAAGAAATTGTTTGCCTGTTAACGCTAAAAGCGCCTGTAAAACAAGGAGTTATGAGACCGTATCCGGTTCGGATCGCGGTTACAGAAAGTAAGAAACCGTGATTTGGAGACTTCCTGCCGGACCACTATCTTCGCCGCAATCAATTTCGGTTTGCTGGGATTCGGGGAAGTGGCCCTGCCTGCCGATCAAAGAGCCGCGCCCTTGGGCTTATGAAGCGGACGTAGGCAGTATGGGCTATGGGGTTTGTTTTGCACGACTATCAGACGACACTTAGATCGCGTGCGACGCTGACCGGCACCGGTGTTCACAGCGGCAATTCCGTTACCGTTCATTTCCTGCCGGCAGACGCTGATACGGGTGTCGTGTTCCAGCTTTCGAATGGAAGCGAAGTCCGGGAGTTCCGCGCGCTGGTTTCCGAGGTCGGCGCCACCGATCTGTGCACCATGCTCGGCGATCCGGCAGGCGAGCACATCGCCACAGTCGAACATCTGATGGCCACGGTTTTCGGGCTCGGCATCGACAATGTCGTCATCGAGATCGACGGCCGTGAGGTTCCGATCCTCGACGGCAGCGCCATGGCGTTCGTCGAGGCCATCGACCAGGCGGGTATCGATACGCTGCCGGTCAAGCGCCGCTACATCAGGGTGGTGAAGCCGGTTCGCATCGAGAACGGTGCCTCCTGGGCGGAGTTCAGGCCCTATGACGGCACGCGCTTCGAAATCGAGATCGATTTCGAAAGCCCGGCGATCGGCCGTCAGCTGTTTGCATCCGACATGAACGCCGACATTTTTCGCCGCGATATCGCGCGGGCGCGCACCTTTGGTTTCATGAAGGACGTCGAGCGGCTGTGGGCAGCCGGCTATGCGCTCGGCTCCTCGCTGGAAAACTCCCTGGTGATCGGTGACGACAACCGCGTGATCAACATCGGAGGCTTGCGCTATCCCAACGAATTCGTGCGCCACAAGACGATGGATGCCATGGGCGATCTGGCGCTGGCCGGCGCCCGGTTCATTGGCTGCTTCCGTTCCTATCGCGGCGGCCACAGGCTGAATGCGGCAGCGCTGCGCCGCCTTTTGTCGGACCGTTCGGCGTTCGAGATCGTCGAGACGACACGCCGCGAGCGCGGTCGCACCGTCGAAAAGAGCGCCGTCTATGCACCTGTCTACGCGCCCTGGATGATCTGATTCTTAACGTTTTTCGGGTTTTATGGCCGCCGGCCTGTGTTGCATGAATGCACCATCGGCCGGCGAAATCACGCAAGTGTGCGGGTTGCGCCAAGCTGCCACAAAAATGTGCGAATGGCCGGAGATAGCGTTGCCGGGCACGGCGATTATGGTTATGCCTGCTGCCCCAGGGCGAGATGTCGACTGAAATGACGCCGAAAGGGCGGAATCCAATCATGTTCTTCAAGCGAATTGGTCAATCGAAAGCGCCGCATCGGGCTGTTTTCCTGGCGCTTTCGGTGGTTGTTCCATCGCTGTTCCTGTCGGCCTGCATGTCGTCCGAAAAGGATGTCGACCTGTCGACCTATGTCGAGCAGACCGAGCCGGCAGACGTTCTCTACAATCAGGGCCTCGCCAATCTGAATGCCGGGCGCCTGCAGGAGGCGAGCCGCAAATTCGGTGCGGTCGACCGCCAGCATCCCTATTCCGAATACGCCCGCAAATCGATGGTGATGGGCGCCTTTGCCGACTATCGCCAAGGCAACTATACCGAGGCGATCGGTTCGGCCAAGCGCTATCTCACGCTCTATCCGTCGACCGACGACGCTGCCTATGCCCAGTATATCATCGGGCTGAGCTATTACCGGCAAATCAGGGATGTCACCCAGGATCAGAAGGAAGCGCGTCAGACCGTGCAAACGATGCAGGATCTGGTGACGCGCTGGCCCGATTCCGAATATGTCGACGACGCCAAGGAAAAGATCCGCTTCGCCAACGACCAACTCGCCGGCAAGGAGATGCAGATCGGCCGCTATTATCTCGAGCGCCGTGAATACATCGCCGCCGTCAAGCGGTTCCGCGTCGTGGTGGAGACCTATTCCAACACGCGCCATGTCGAGGAAGCGCTCGCGCGTCTTACCGAAACCTACTACGCGATGGGGCTGACATCGGAAGCGCAGACTGCCGCTGCTGTGCTCGGCACCAACTATCCCGACAGCGTGTGGTACAAGGATTCCTACAAGCTCCTGCAGACTGGTGGGCTCGAGCCGCGCGAGAATGCGGGCTCGTGGATCGCCAAGGCCGGGAAGCTGATCACCGGCGCCTGAGCGGCGCGTCACCATGCTTTCCAGACTGTCGATCCGCGATATCGTTCTGATCGAGAAGCTGGACATCGACTTCTCGTCCGGTCTCTCGGTGCTGACCGGCGAAACCGGCGCTGGAAAATCCATCCTGCTCGACGCGCTGTCGCTGGCGCTTGGCGCCCGCGGTGACGCCTCGCTGGTGCGGCATGGCGCAGCACAGGGCCAAGTCATCGCCGTGTTCGACGTGCCGCGCAACCATCCTGCCCGCATGCTGCTTGCCGACAACGCTATCGAGGACGATGGCGACATCATCCTGCGCCGCGTGCAGACGGCGGATGGCCGTACCCGCGTCTTCGTCAACGACCAGCCTTCCAGCGTGACACTGATGCGCGATGTCGGTCACGCGCTGGTCGAGATCCACGGCCAGCATGACGAGCGTGCCTTGGTCGATCCCGGTGCCCATCGCGAATTGCTCGACAGTTTTGGCGGTCATCTCGGCGCTGTGCGGGCGACCGGCGAGGCATGGCGGTACTGGCGGGCCTGCGAACTGGAACTTTCGCGGCATCGTGCCAAGGTGGAAGCGGCGGCCCGCGAGGCCGACTATCTGCGCGCCGCGGTCGCCGAATTGACGAAGCTCGATCCCCAGCCAGGCGAGGAAGCCGACCTCGCCGAGTTGCGCGCCTCGATGATGCGGGCGGAAAAGATCGCCTCGGAAATCCACGATGCGCAAGATGTGCTCTCGGGCCCGTCTTCGCCCCTGCCGCAACTCGCCAGCCTGTTGCGACGGCTGCAGCGCAAGGTGACCGAGGCGCCCGGCCTGCTCGACGACGTGGTCAAATCGCTCGATGAGGCGATGCTGTCGCTCGACGCAGCGCAATCGGGCGTGGAAGCGGCACTTCGCGCCACCGAGTACGATCCGCGGCGGCTGGAACAGGCCGAGGAGCGGCTGTTTTCGCTGCGCGCCGCCTCACGCAAGCACAGTGTGGCGGTCGACGATCTGGCGCAATTGCGCGATACGATGGCCGCCGATCTCGCCGATCTCGACGCCGGCGAGGAGCGCCTGCACGGGCTGCAGAAGCAGGCCGCCGCCGCGTGCGAGACCTATGACATTTCCGCTGCCCAGCTTTCGTCGCTTCGCCATGCGGCGGCGGTCGGGTTGACCAGGGCGGTGATGGCCGAACTGCCGGCGCTGAAGCTCGAACGGGCAGCCTTCATCGTCGAGATGGCAAGCGAGGCCGAGAGCCGCATGGAAGACGGCATCGATCAGGTCGAGTTCTGGGTGCGCACCAATCCCGGCACAAGACCGGGCCCGATGATGAAAGTCGCCTCCGGAGGCGAACTTTCGCGGTTCCTGCTGGCGCTGAAGGTGGCGCTGGCCGACCGCGGCTCGGCGCCGACCTTGGTCTTCGATGAAATCGACACCGGGGTTGGCGGCGCGGTGGCGGACGCCATCGGCCAAAGGCTGGCACGGCTGTCGAAGCGCGTGCAGGTGCTTTCGGTCACGCACGCGCCGCAAGTGGCGGCACGCGCGGCGACGCATTTCCTGATCTCCAAATCCGGCGGCGCCGATCGCGTCGCCACCGGCATCGCCGAGATGGACTGGGCGGCGCGCCAGGAAGAGATCGCGCGGATGCTTGCCGGGGCGACCATCACCGACGAGGCGCGCGCAGCGGCCGAGCGGCTGCTGCGAGAGAACACCGCGGCCTAAAGCGCGTCGCATTTGAACGGATTCATGCGACGCGCTTTAGGTTCTTGTTTTTATGCATGTCGTTATCGCAAAACCGCTGCGCACGCTCGGTTCAAGCCCGAGGGCATGCTTTTGCGCGACATGCATTAGCGGACCTCATGCTCGGCGTTGTGGATCGAGTCAGGATGTGGCTCCATCCTGCTGTTCAGCAATGATTTTCTCAAAATCCTGATCTATTGTGGCGCGCCGCGCGTCCTTCGAACGCGCAAGGACGCTGTAGCAATTTGATTTCGCGCATGGCCCAGGAAATCGTTCCGGGTCAGCGTCGAGGAGCCGTGCATGCCCGAAAAACCAGTCGATTCACTCAGCGAAAGTGAAGCAGCCAGCGTGCTGAAGCGGTTGGCCGAGGAACTCGCCGCCCACGACCAGCGTTACCATGCCGAGGACGCGCCGACGATTTCGGACGCGGCCTACGATGCGCTGCGGCGGCGCAACCTTGCCATCGAGCAGCGGTTTCCTGCCCTTGTGCGCGAGGATTCGCCGTCACGCAAAGTCGGCGCGGCGGTGTCGGAGAAATTCCGCAAGATCGTCCATGCCATTCCGATGCTGTCGCTCGACAACGCTTTCGCCGATGCGGACGTGATCGATTTCGTCGGCCGCATCCGCCGTTTCCTCAGGCTCAGCGCCGACGCGCCGCTGGCGATGACTGCCGAGCCTAAGATCGACGGCCTGTCGCTGTCGCTGCGCTACGAGGCCGGACGGCTGGTGACGGCGGCAACGCGTGGCAACGGCCAGGTCGGCGAGGATGTGACGGCCAACGCCCGCACCATCGCCGAGATTCCCAACGTGCTCTCAGGCGATTTTCCCGATGTGCTGGAAGTGCGGGGCGAGGTCTATATGCGCCTCACCGACTTTGCCGAGCTCAATCGCCGCAATGCCGAGGCCGGAAAGCAGGTTTTTGCCAATCCGCGCAACTCGGCGGCAGGCTCCTTGCGCCAACTCGATACCTCGATCACAGCCAGCCGGCCGCTGCGGTTTTTCGCCTATACCTGGGGTGAGGTGAGCGCCATGCCCGCCGACACGCAGATGGGCATGGTGGCGGCGTTCGAGCGCTTTGGCTTCAGGATCAATCCGCTGATGAAGCTGTTCGACAGCGTCGAGGGATTGCTCGAGCAATACCGGCTGATCGAATCCAACCGGGCGACGCTCGGCTACGACATCGACGGTGTCGTCTACAAGGTGAACAGCCTCGAGCTGCAGCAGCGGCTGGGCTTCGTCTCGCGTTCGCCGCGCTGGGCGATCGCTCACAAATTCCCGGCCGAGAAGGCGACGACGATCCTGACCGGCATCGACATCCAGGTCGGCCGCACCGGCGCGCTGACGCCGGTGGCGCGGCTGGTGCCGGTGACGGTCGGCGGCGTCGTGGTGACCAACGCGACACTGCACAATGAGGACTACATCAAGGGCATCGGCAACAACGGCCAGCCGATCCGCGAAGGCCGCGACATTCGCATCGGCGACACGGTGAGCATCCAGCGTGCTGGCGATGTCATTCCGCAGGTCATCGACGTGGTCATGGAAAAGCGGCCGCCCGACAGTGTGCAATATGCCTTCCCAGTGCTTTGCCCGGCCTGCGGCAGCCACGCCGTGCGCGAGGAGGGGGAAGCAGTCAGGCGCTGCACTGGCGGATTGATCTGCCCCGCGCAGGCGGTGGAGCGTCTGCGCCATTTCGTCTCTCGGGGTGCTTTCGATATCGAGGGGCTCGGTGAGAAGCAGATCGAATTCTTCTTCCACGCCGAGGATCCGTCACTACGCATCTATTCACCGGCCGACATTTTTACGCTGAAGAAGCGGCAGGCAGCATCGCTGACCAAGCTCGAGAACGTTGACGGTTTCGGCGCGACCTCGGTACGCAAGCTGTTCGCGGCAATCGACGATCGGCGGCAGGTCGAGTTCTCGCGATTCCTCTATGCGCTCGGCATCCGCCAC
The DNA here is from genome assembly GCF_055811435.1 of Mesorhizobium sp. WSM4837. Taxonomy (NCBI): domain Bacteria; kingdom Pseudomonadati; phylum Pseudomonadota; class Alphaproteobacteria; order Hyphomicrobiales; family Phyllobacteriaceae; genus Mesorhizobium; species Mesorhizobium sp. WSM4837. The sequence goes on along the minus strand of NZ_JBVVQE010000026.1, from coordinate 20,186 downwards.
ATCGGCGAGACCAATGCCAAGCGGCTGGCCCGCCATTTCCTTTCCTTTGCCGCTTTCCGCGAAACCGGGCAAAGCGCCGTCATGCCGGCCGGCAAGGGTGACCCTGGCAACGCTGCCTGGCAGGAGTTGAACGGCATCAACGGCATCGGCTCGATCGTTGCCGAGGCGGTGGTCGATTTCTTCGCTGAAGACCATAACCGGCAGGCGCTCGATGCATTGCTGGCGGAAGTAACAGTGCTCGACGAGGAGCCGGTCGGTGGCGTGTCGTCGCCGGTCTCCGGCAAGACGGTGGTCTTCACCGGCGCGCTGGAAAAGATGTCGCGCGACGAGGCCAAGGCAATGGCCGAAAAGCTCGGCGCCAAGGTCGCCGGCTCGGTGTCGAAGAAGACCGATCTCGTCGTTGCCGGCCCAGGTGCTGGCTCCAAGCTCAAGCTTGCCACCGAACTCGACATCGAGGTGATCGACGAAGACGCTTGGTTGGCGCGGATCGGCAAGGCGTGATGGAAGGCGCGTTCACCGGTTTCGGCCAAAAGGCAATTCCCTTCCTCAAGGCGCTCGATTTTCACCAGAGCCGGGAGTGGTTTCTGGAAAACCGCGACCTCTTCGAAAGCGAGCTGCGCGACCCCTTCGGCGATCTGGTCGAAACGCTCTCCGAGCGCTTCGCGGCAGCGGGGCTGGGCTTGCGCGGCGATCGCAAGAAGTCGCTGTTCCGGATCAATCGCGACGTGCGCTTCGCCAAGGACAAGCGGCCCTACAACCGGCATCTGTCGGCAATCCTCTCGCCTGATGGCACCAAGATGGAACAGGGCGTGTTCTTCATCCATATCGGGCTTGAGCGCTGCTTTGCCGGCGTTGCCTGGTGGCAGCCGGGGCCGGCGCTGCTGCTGGCGATGCGCCAGGCCATCGCGGCGCGGCCGGGTGAATTCCGGGCGCTGATCGAGGCGCTGAAGCAAAACCGCCTCGAACTCGATGCGGAAGGCTGCATGAAGCGCGCGCCACGCGGCTTCGAGCATGTCACGGCGGCCGATCTCGCGGCGGCCATCCGCAACCGGCATTTCGCCGTCCGGCACGAAGTCGACCCTGCGGGAATCCACTGGCCGGCGCTGGTCGACGAGCTGGTCGATTTCGCCTTGCGGGCCAAGCCGTTGCTCGACTGGGGCAGGGCGATCGAAGCCAAGGTCCCGGTGGACTGAGCACTGGCCGAAACGCGCACGCCTGAACCTGCGACGAGGATCACTTCCGCTGATCGTCGGCTCAAGCGAATTGGTGTGACAAGGCTGACAGCGCTCCCTACATACCAGCTTTCCCCCGCATCGGCCCGAAAATCGGGATCGATTTTCGGATGGCCCGACGCGTGGATTCAAAGTGTTAGAGCGTCCTTTGATCGTCCAAAAGGACGAGCGGTGCTCCGAGGAGTGGCTGATGTCGGCGGAAGCAATCTCCGAAAACCGCGCAAAAAGCGATTTCTGGCAAGGCGTGCGGCTCAGCATGCCCGTCGTGGTGGCGGCGGCGCCGTTTGGACTGCTGTTCGGGGCGCTCGCCGTAGACAACGGATTTTCGGTGCTTGAAGCCTTGCTGATGAGCGCCATGGTTTTCGGCGGCGCCAGCCAGATGGTCGGCATCGAATTGTTCGGGCAGCATGTCGCGCCATGGCTGATCGTGCTGTCGATCTTCGCCGTGAATTTCCGCCATGTGCTTTACTCCGCGGGCATCGGCCGGCGCATCGCGCACTGGCCGCCGGTGCAGCAGGCGGTCGGCTATTTCCTGCTCACCGATCCGCAGTTCGCCGTGGCCGAGCGCAAGGCGGAGGCTGGCGAGACGGTCGGCTTCGCCTGGTATATGGGGCTTGGCCTGCCGGTCTATGTGTTCTGGGTGACCGAAAGCGCGCTTGGCGCGGTATTCGGCAGGCTTATTCCCGATACCCATGCGCTGGGCATCGATTTTCTGCTGCCGATCTATTTCCTCGGACTGGTCATGGGCTTTCGCAAACGGCCACTGTGGCTGCCGGTGGTCGTCGCCAGTGCTGCTGCCTCCATCATCGCCTACAAGACGGTGGGCTCGCCCTGGCACGTCTCGATTGGCGCCGTGGCCGGCGTGCTGCTCGCGGTCATCCTGCCGCCGCGCCACAGCGGCGTGGAGGCGCGGCCATGAGCACGACCTTGTGGATCATCACCGCCGGCGCGATCGCGACCTATCTGACCCGCATCGGCGGCCATCTGGTGATCTCGCGCTTCGAAAACATCCATCCGCGCGTCGAGGCCGGGCTGAACGCTGTGCCTGCCGCAGTGCTGACGACGCTGGTGGCGCCGGCAGCACTTGGCGGCGGGCCGGCGGAATGGGCGGCATTGATCGTCGCCGGGCTGGTCTCGCTGCGCAGCGGGCTTATGGCGATGTTTTTGGCCGGCGCCGTCGTGCTGGTGCTGGCCCGGCAGTTCGTCGGGTAACCGGACCGGCTGAGTACGCCAGTCCTATTTCCGCACGATGTTGGAGATCGCGGGATCGAATCGACCTCCTGCAAAGAGCCTGTGCATCGTCTCTTGCGGATCGAGATCAAACGTTTCGGCTGATGTCACCGCAATCAGCGCGTCGAGGTCGAGCGTCGGGGCGAGGTCGCGTCCTTGGTAGAGTGCACCGGTAGACAGTCCCGGCCAGTCGGCCAGCACCCGCCCGCCATTCACCGCTCCGCCAGCGATCATCGCAGCCGATGCCGTACCGTGGTCGGTGCCGCCAGTGCCGTTGACGGCGACAGTGCGGCCGAACTCGGTGGCGACCAGCACGGTCGTATCCTTCCAGATATCGCTGAGGCCAACGTGCAACCCATCGATGAGCGCGTCGAGCGCTCTGAGCTGGTTGGCCAGCCTGGCTTGCTGGCCGCTATGGGTGTCCCAGCCGCTGGTTTCGATCATGGCAACGCGCGGTCCGCCGGCCTTGGCGAGGAAGCCCGCGGCGGTGCGGCCGACGCTCGCTGCGTCCTTGCGCTGCGCGTTCACCGCGCCCAACGCCCGTGTCTCCATCGCGCTGCTCGACAGCGCATGCAGCTGTTCGTCGGCGTCATAGAGCTTGCCGACGCGCGTCATCAGGTCGTCCGGCGCCTCTGGCAGGGCGGACGGCGCATAGGAGGTGACGTCTGCCTGGCCTCGCAGCGCCAGCGGGATGGTCGGTGCAAAAGCGATTGCTTCGCCGCGAGACTTCGGCAGCATGCCGACCAGCCGGTTCAGCCAACCGTGCTTGCGCTCATAGGGCGAGCTGCCGCCGCGCCCGCGACAACAGGCTTTCCAATGCCTCGATGCTGATGCCCATGACCTCTGCCGCATCGCCGTTCGAAAGCTCCTGATAATACTGCAGCACGATCGCCTCGCGCTGGCGCTCCGGCAGCTCGGCCAGCGCGCGCCGCACCTGGTGCTGATCGTCGGCCGCGAGCATATCCGCTTCCACGCCCGGGCGTTCGTCGGGGCGATCGGGAAGTTCCGCCACCGGCGTCTCCCGCCGCCTGCGCAGCCGGTCGTAGCAGAGATTGAGTGCGACGCGATGCAGCCAGGTGTCGAACTTCGCCTCGCCGGCGCGCCAGCCCGGAGCCGCCCGCCAGATGCGCAAGAACGTCTCCTGCGCGACATCCTCGGCCTCGCCGCGGTCGCCCAGCATTCGCGTGGCGAGACGGATCAGCCGCGGCAGCTTGCGCTCGACCATGGCTTCCACCGCAGCCGCATTGTTCTGAGCGATCAGCGCCAGCAGCCGCTCGTCGGTTTCGCCCACGCTCTGCCTTCTCGTTCCACCACGCCAGACCTTGTGCCGAGACGACCGTCATCCTGCACCCGCCATGTGTCTTCAACGAGTTTCGCGGCGAAATCCGTCGGCGACCCTTGGAGGTTAGAAGGCAGCGATAAGGCCGCAGGCCATTGCCTGCGGACCGGCATCCTGGGTCCCTAGCTGACCCACCGCCTTTCCGAAAAATCAGGACTTCTGGTCGTGCGGCAGCGGTGCGGTTGCCTTTTCCAGCCAGGCCAGCGTCTCGCCATCGAGCATCGGTCCGATCTCGGCCAGCACGCGCTGGTGGTATGTGTCGAGCCAATGCAGCTCGTCGCGCGTCAACAGGTCGGATCGCACCAGCCTGGTGTCGATCGGCGCCAGCGTCAGCGTCTCGAAGCCATGCACAGCGATGTCGCCGCCCTCTATCGGCTCGGCCGGCGTCACCAGTATGAGATTCTCGATGCGAATGCCGTAAGAACCCTCCTTGTAGTAGCCCGGCTCGTTGGAGACGATCATGCCTGCCAGCAGCTTTTCGGTGCCGGTCCTGGCGATGCGCTGCGGGCCCTCGTGCACGGCCAGATAGGAGCCGACGCCATGGCCGGTGCCATGGGCGAAATCGCAACCGTGTTTCCACAGGGCAAGGCGCGCCACGGCGTCGATCTCGGAGCCGCGCGTGCCCGGGGGAAAGCGCAGCATGGAAATGCCGATCATGCCCTTCAGCACCAGCGTGAAGCGTTCGCGCATTTCCTCGGTCGGTGTGCCGATCGGTACGGTGCGGGTGATGTCGGTGGTGCCGTCCTGATACTGCCCGCCCGAATCGAGCAGGAACAGTTCGCCAGACTGAAGCTTTCGGCTGGTGGCGCGGGAAACGCGGTAGTGCATGATGGCGCCGTTCGGGCCGGCGCCGGCGATGGTGTCGAAGGACACGTCGCGCAGCGGCATCTGTGTTTCCTCGCCGGTGCTGCGGCGGCACTCCTCGAGCTTGGTGACGACCGCGATCTCGTCGAGCTTGCCCGGTTCCTGGCGGTCGAGCCAGCAAAGCAGCTTGGCAACGGCGGCGCCATCGCGGCGGTGCGCGGCACGGGCGCCGCTGATCTCGGCCTGGTTTTTCGTCGCGCGCGGAATGCGGGCAGGGTCGGGTGCGGTGATGACGGTGCCGCCATTGTCCTCGACCAGCATTCTCAGTCTCTCCGCCGCCAGCACCGGATCCAGCGCGATCTTCGCGCCGCCCTTGGCCAGGGCTGCGATAGCAGCTTCGAATTCACCGGGTTCGTGCAATTCGGCGAGCTGCGTCAGATAGGCCGCGACGGTGCGTGAAAACTTACGCTGGTCCATGAAAAGCAGGTGCGATCGATCGGCGGCGAGCACGGCGAAGCCGAGCGCCAGCGGCGTGTGCGGCACATCGCCGCCGCGGATGTCGAAGGCCCAGGCGATGGAGGACGGGTCGGTCAGCACGGCATGGGTGGCGCCATCCTTGCCGATCGACTCGGCCAGCCGCGCCAGCTTGTCCTTGGCCAATTCGCCGGCAAAGCCGATAGGATGAAGCTCGACCGGCGCCAGCGGCGGTTCGGGCTGGTTCTCCCAAATGGCGTCGATCGGATTCCTCTCGAGCGGCACCAATGTCGCTCCCGATTTTTCGGCCGACGCTTTCAGCGCTTTCACGTCGCCGATCGTCTGCAGCCACGGGTCGAAGCCAAGCCGCACGCCCTTGCCGAGATTGTCCTTGATCCAGGCGGCGGGCGGATTGTCGACCAGGCTTTCGATCGAAAAGATGTCGAGATCGACCTCGTGGCGCACCTGCAGCGTGTAGCGGCCGTCGACGAACATGATGGCACGGTCGCCGAGCACGATGGCGGCGCCGGCCGAGCCGCTGAAGCCGGTCAGCCATTTCAGCCGCGCCGAGCGGTCGGCGACATATTCGCCCTGATGCTCGTCGGCACGAGGCACGATGAAGCCATCCAGCCCGTTGGCCGCCAGCCATTGACGCAGCAACGCCACACGTGGCTTGCCGACGGCGGGGTCGCCTGCGGAATCAAAGGTCTGGAACATCATGGCCTCTCCTCGGATGCTGGATGTGAGCGGCGGACTTTCAAGTCGAACCGTGCCGCCGCTCACATCTAGCCTTTTGTTTGAGCATCGGGTTTTCCCAAACCGGTTTCCACTTTTGGGCCCGATGCTTTGGCGCGACCGTAGCGCATGACCCCGGAAATCGGAATCGACTTTTGCTACGCCAGGCGCTCCAGCAGGGCAATCGCTTCAGGTCTGCGCTGCCCTCATCTGCCTGCCGGCATCTTCTCCCCGTATAGTGACGGGGAGAAGGGGCTGACCGCAACCTCGGCATCCTTTCCGCAACCTGGAGATTGGCGAAATCGTTCGCGAAGGCGTTTTTCTCCCCGTCACTATACGGGGAGAAATGCCCGGCAGGGCAATGAGGGGCAGCGCCGACATCGACGGTGGTCATTCTACGTGAGCTGGGAGGCCCTCTTTTGCCTGCAGTGATTGCCCTGTTCGGTCCAGCATCGCTTTTGCGCATGGACGCCATGCAGAATCAGCGATTTAAAAAAAGGTCAGCAGAGCTTACCTTTTTTGGCGTGGAGGAACGAGTCTTACTGCCCTGCAAAGGAGACCATCATGTCCACGATTTCAGCCAGACGCGGATTTTTCAGAAGCGCCGTGAACGCTCTCATCGAAGCGCGCCAGCGCGAAGCGAGCCGCTATGTGAGCGGCGTTCTGCTTGGCTTTGACGACGAAACGCTGAAAGCGAACGGCTACGATCGCGAAGAACTGAAGAAGGCGGCAAGGTCGCGCTATGTCTGAGCGAATTTGCGGCGTGCAATTGAAGGCGCTGCGCGTCACCGCTTGAGGTGGATCGTCACCCAGCCTTCGCGATGCAACGTCCTGACATGGCGGAACTGCTGGCCGACATAGGCGGAGATCACCGCGTCGCGCTGCCGGTCGAGGATGCCCGACAGCACGATCGAGCCGCCCAAACCGACATGCCTGGCCATTTCGGGCGCCAGCCGCATCAGCGGCCGCGCCAGTATATTGGCGACGATGAGGCCAAAAGGGCCGCGCGCGGCAAAAATCGGATGGTGGAAGCCCGGCGCCGTCACCGTCTCCACCAGCGCCTTGACGTGATTGAGCCGCGCGTTGGCGGCGGCGACTTTTGTGGCGACCGGATCGATGTCGGTCGCCAGCACCGGAATATGGGCGAGCTTGGCCAGCGCGATGGCCAGCACCGCGCTGCCGGTGCCGAGGTCGAGCGCGTTGCGCGGGCGTTCGCGCCGCACGACCTGTTCCAGAATTTCGAGGCAGCCGGCGGTGGTGCCGTGATGGCCGGTTCCAAAGGCGAGGCCCGCTTCGATCTCGATGGCGAGCTCGCCGCTGTGGCGCTTCCTGCGGTCATGCGCGCCGTGGACGAAGAAACGGCCGGCGCGCACCGGCTTCAGTCCCTCCAGCGAACGCGTCACCCAGTCGATATCAGGCACGGGCTCGCGCGCAATCGGCCTCGACAGGGCCAGCCCGGCAAGGATCTCCTTCAAGCGCGCCTCGACGGCATCGACATCGCCGTCGGCATAGAGTGACACTTCGTGGATGTCGCGGTCCTCGTCGACTTCGACCAAGCCAATCGGCAGGCCCTCATCTTCGAATGCCGCTTCGAACGCCGCGAAGATACGGTCGGCCTCGATCTTTCCAGTGCTGAAATAAAGCCGCGTTTGGGTCATCAAACGATTTTCTTTGTGCGCATGATCTTATCCGAAATCCGGTTCCCACTGTTCGCTGGTGCGGAGCTTCGGTTCGGGATCATGCACTAGCCTGCCGCCGCCAGCCGCTTGAGCTTGGCGATGGCGGTGTCGGGGCTTTCGCCATAAGCGATGGTGCCGGCGAAATCGCCCCTGGCGTTGAGCAGCAGCACCGAAGCGGTGTGGTCCATCGTGTAGTCGCCGTCGCCGGTATCGACCTTTTTCGAATAGATGCCGAAGGATTTGGCCATGGCGCGGACCTTGTCCGGGTCGCCGGTGATGCCGAGGATGCGGTCGGAGAAGTTGCTGATATAGGCGTTCATGATTTCGGGCGTGTCGCGCTCCGGGTCGACCGTCACGAAATAGGCGCGCAGGTTCTTGCCATCATCACCCATCGTCTTCAGCCAGCCGGCCAGTTCGAACAGCGTGGTCGGGCAGACTTCCGGGCAGTGGGTGAAGCCGAAGAAGACGACGCTGGGGTGGCCGCGAAAGGCCGCCTCGGTGATCGGAGCGCCCTTCTGGTCGACCAGCGTGAACGGCGCGCCGAACGGCTCGCCGCCATAATGCCCACGGTACCACTCGAAGGTGAGCCAGCCGATGCCCGCCGCCATCAGGATGAGAATGCCGACCAGTATTGAACGCATCATCAAATGGCTGTCCGTCGCGATTTTCATCGGCGCCGTATCGGCGCCTTTGGAGCTTGTTGGGCGAACACTCTTAACGGTTTGATCTCGCTCGCGCAAAGATGTCGCGTTGCCGCAACCGGCTTTCCCTTAAAAAATGATCCGCTTGCAAAGTGCCGCCGCCCGTCCCACCTGAGGTCGGCAAAACTCGAACCGCAGGAGGCTTTGTTGCAACGACTGATTGGGCAGGGACTGATTGGGCGAAAACTGATCGGCGGCGCTTTGGCCGCGTGCCTTGTCGTCGGCGCTGGTGCGGCTGTCGCCCAGGAGGTCGGCAAGGTCGGCGTCGACTGGCTAGGCAACGACATCATCGTCGAGGCGATCAAGGACCCGAAGGTCGAAGGCGTGACCTGCCACGTCTCCTATTTCGACCGTGGCGTGATCGATCGCCTGCAAAAGGGCAACTGGTTCGAGGACCCATCCGATTCCTCGATCGCCTGCCGCCAAACCGGGCCGATCACAATCGGCGACATCGACATGAGCGATGCCGGCGAGGAGGTGTTCAAGCAAGGCATCAGTCTGATCTGGAAGAAACAGGTGGTGAACCGCATCTACGATAAAGCCAACGAGACCCTGATCTATCTGTCGCATTCGCGCCAGGTGCAGGACGGTTCTGCGAAAATGTCGGTCACCACGGTCCCGCTCTATGGCCAGAACGTGGTGTGGACCAACGGCAAGCCGAAATAGGCTCTGGAAACAGGTGACGGACGATTGCTCCCGCTTGCGGGACCAATCGCTCGGGCGTAAAGCCGCCGGCATGGACCGTCCCGAAAATCTTGTCCTGAAAGACCCCAAGCCGCGCATCCATCCGACCGCGGAATTGAAGGCATGCAAGCTTGGGCGCTACGCTTCGATCGGCGAGCGGGTCATCTTGCGCGAAGTCATAGTCGGTGACTTCTCCTATTTCGAGCGCCACGCCGAGGCGATCTACACGACAACAGGCAAGTTCTGCTCGATCGCCGCCAACAGCCGTATCAACGCGCTCGAGCACCCGATCGAGCGGTTGACCCAGCACAAGGTCAGCTATCGGCCAAACGAGTATTTTCGCTGGCTCGGCGTCGACGCGGCGTTCCGCGAGCGGCGGCGGGCGACGTCCGTCACCATCGGCCACGACGTCTGGATCGGCCATGGCGCGGTGATCATGCCCGATGTGACCATCGGCAATGGCGCGATCATCGGCGCCAATGCGGTGGTGACGCGCGATGTACCTGCCTATGCGATCGTCGCCGGCGTTCCGGCCAACCCGCTGCGCCAGCGTTTTGCCGAGAAAACCGCTGCGCGGATTGAAAGCCTCGGCTGGTGGGACTGGTCGGTCGAAAAACTCGCCAGGGCCATTCCCGACATGCAGGCGCTTTCCATCGAGGCCTTCCTCGACCGCTGGGAGCGCGAAATCCCTTGATCCTTGCGGGTCTGTGAACGGCTGCGTCGGTGAAAGGAGGGAACCAGGAGCGGATGCTGGTTGTTTCTCCTGCCATGATAGAGAAGCTTTTCACCAGGATCGCCAATTATGTGGCGCATCTAGCCGGTCTGCCGTCGACATTCGCCGTCTGTTTCCTGATCATTGTTGCGTGGGGGGCAAGCGGACCGATGTTCGGGTTTTCCGATACATGGCAGCTCATCATCAACACCGGCACGACGATCGTCACCTTCCTGATGGTGTTCCTCATCCAGAACACCCAGAACCGCGACGGCACGGCGATTCAAACGAAACTCGACGAGTTGATCCGGGTCGGCAAAGCTCACAATACCTTTATCGGCATCGAGCACCTGACCGAATCCGAGGTCGAGGAGATTCGCAAAAAATGTGAACAGGCGGCGAAACGGCATGATACGGCGGGCATGAAAGCCACTGCACAAAAGCGCGGCTCGAAGACGCATGCGGCGTGAGCGTCAGCTTTCCATGAACGCCGCGAAAGCGTCCTTGTGGTCCGGGTGCCAGCGCGACAGAGCAGGGCGATTTTCGATGATGTCGCCGATCGCCCAGGCCATGCGCTTTTCGTCCATAGGCCGCGTCGCCTCGTTGTCGGGGCACAGGATGTAGAAGTCGCCACGCACCAGCGCGGCCAGCATGAAGTCGATCACCTGCTCGCCGGTCCAGGCGCCGGCGGGCTTTTCGGTTGCACCCTCGGTCAGGCCGGTAAAAGTGAACCCCGGAATGAGCAGATGCGCAGCAATCTTTCCGCCGGGCTCGTTGCGCAGCGCATGCGCCAAGCCTTCGGTAAAGCTCTTCACGCCCGATTTGGAGACGTTGTAGGCAAGGTTGCCGGGCGGCGTGGTGATGCCTTGCTTGGAGCCGGTGTTGACGATCAGGCCCGGTTTTCCTGCAGCCAGCATGCGTGGCACGAAGGCCTCGACGCCATGGACGACGCCCCAGAAATTGATGTCCAGCAGCCGCTTCCAGGCGTCGCGGTTCTCCCAGGGTTTGCCGGGATTGTTGCCGACGCCGGCATTGTTCATCAACAGCGACACGCCGCCGAAGGCATCGAATGCCTTTTCGGCCAGCCGGTCGACTTCGTCGGCTTTCGAGACGTCGGTGGCGACCGCGAGTACCGCGCTGTCGCCGGCAATCGTTGCAACGGCGCCGGCAGCCTCGTCGAGCCGCGCGCCGCCGATGTCGGCAAGCACGATTTTCAGGCCCATTGCCGCCAGCCGCCTGGCCGCGGCAAGGCCGATGCCGCTGGCGCCGCCGGTGATGACGGCAACGTTGCCGGAGCCAAGGGCAGGCAAAGCGCTCTGGATTTCGGCGTCGGTGGTCATCGATCGTGTCCTCGTTCAGGTTGCGCCGAACTTAACGCGGCGACAGGCTCGCGCAAGCCCGTTTGGGCGTCCTTGGGTTGACCACATCGGCAGGCGCTGCGCATGCTGTCCGCGGTAAGAAGGAGATTACCGATTGACCGACTGGATCGAGATCCTGAAAGAACAGACCGCCACCGGCGACCAGATGAGCCGTGAGGTGCCGCAAATGCTTGCCAATCCCGACATCAGCGAAGCGCAAGTGAGAACGCTGTTTTCGGCGCTCGAAAAGCAGGCGGAGTTCGTCGAGAAGCTGCGCATGGCGCTGGAAAAATTCGGCCATGATTTTTCGGTGATCAAGGCGGCCGAGCGGCTGGAGGAGCGCTATGCCGACCTTGCGGCCTCGGTGGCGGAAAAGCTGAAGGCGATGCGGGGATAGGGCGGACCTATTTTTCGATCTGCCTTTCGAAACGCTTGTCCGGCACGAACCAGATCATGGCAACCAGCACATAGAGCGCGACGCTGATCCATTGATTGACTGACGTCAGTGGAATGGCGGCGATGTAGAGGACCACCGAGATCTTTTCCTTGCGATCGGTGCCTGCCGCTCTGGCGAAGGCAGTGTCGTTGCCATGCAGCCGGTGCAGGAGGACGACCAGAATGAAGTAGGCGGCCGCGCAAAGCGCCAGGACAACACCGTAAACGGCCACAGGCACCGGCGCGAAATGGTTTTCACCCATGAAGGCCGTGGTCACGGGCATCAGCGACAGCCAGAACAGCAGATGCAAATTCGCCCACAGCACGCGGCCATCGACCCGCTGCACGGTGTGGAACATGTTGTGCAGATTGTTCCAGTAGATGCCGACATAGATGAAGGACAGCACGTAGCTGAGAAAGGTGGGCCATAGCGGTGCCAGCGCGGAAAAATCCGCGCTATGCGGCACCTTCAATTCCAGCACCATGATGGTAATGATGATGGCCATGACGCCATCGGAAAATGCCTCGACCCGTCCCTTGCCCATGGATTCTCCCCTGCTGCGCCTGACTCATCCTAGGCGATCGACGTGGCTGGAGGGAAGGCTGGCCATCATCAATCGCTGTCGCGCGCGATCAGTTCCAGCGGCCAGACCTCACGGATGATCCGCGCGCCTTCGGGGCCGGCGAAGGCCGGGATCGACGCCAGCAACATTTCGGCAAGCCGCCGTCCCATCGGCTCCAGGCGAGGGCGGAAGGCGGTCAGTGCCGGTGAAAAATAGCGGCAGAGCGGCGTGTCGACGATGACGATCACCGCAATGTCGTGGCCCGGCTTGATGCCCATCTCGGCCAGCGCCTTGCAGCCGCCGAGTGCCATCGCGTCATTGTTGAAGATGATGGCGGTCGGCGGGTCCTTGGAGCGCATGACCTGCGGCGTCACCGCGTCGCCGCCGGCTTCATTGATGAAGCCTTTCGCGATCAGCCCGGGGTCGACCTCGATGCCGTGCCGCCGCAAGGCCTTGCGATAGCCGGCCAGGAACAGATAGCCGAAATTGAGGTTGAGGGACGGGCGAATGGCGGCGATGCGGCGATGGCCGCGCGCCACCAGGCGGTCGACCGCGTCGGCCCCGGCTTTTTCGAAATCGAGGTCGAGCGACGGATAGGTCTTGCCGCCGGAGCGGCTGCGGCCGAGCGTCGCGAACGGGAATCCGACCCTGGTCAGGTAATCGATGCGCTCGTCCTCGCGACGCGTATAGGCCAGCACCACGGCGTCGGCCCGGCGCGTCTCGACCACCCGGCGCAGGCGCTCCTGCTGGTAGTCGCCCGGCGCGCCCATCACCACGATCAGATCGAGCCCGCTTTCGGCGAGTTTCGCCTGCAGCCCGGTCAGGAATGGAATGAAGAACGGCTCGCCATATTGCTGGTCGCCCGGGTGCGGCTGCAGCATGAAGGCGATCGAGTGGGTGGCGCCGCGACGCAGGCTGCGGCCGGACTGGTTCGGCGAATAGTTCAGCTTTGCCGCCGCATCGAGCACGCGCTGGCGGGTGTCGGCATTGACGTCGGCACGGCCGTTGAGCGCGCGCGACACGGTGCCGATCGAAATGTTCAGGTGACGCGCAAGGTCGTGGATGCTGGACGCCAAAGGACAGTTCTCCCCCTTGCCTGGCTATCATCGGCCGCTCTTCAGGCCAAGGTGATCTAGGTGATTTTCGCGAGCGGCCAATTGACATTCTACGCCTTCCGGTGTGTTCTCGTAAACGTTTACGGAAAAACGTTTACGGTCATGCCGTGAATGCCGTGACGATCGGTCTGGAGGGGCCGAGCGGAGGAGGAGCGCTGGATGATGAATGTCGTCCTGGTCGGCTGCGGAGCGATGAGCAAGCACTGGCTCGATGCGGCGAGGCAGATCGACGGGTTGGCTATTGTCGGCCTTGTCGACCTCGACGCCGACAGGGCGAAGGCAAGGGCGCGCGAATACGAGCTTGCCGGCGCCATTGCCGGGACCAATCTTGACGCCGTGCTCGACCAGACCAAGCCCGACGCTGTGTTCGACGTCGTGGTTCCGGCGGCTCGGCGCGATGTCGCGCTTTCGGCCTTTGCGCATCACTGTCACCTCCTGACGGAGAAGCCGCTGGCTGACAGCCCGGAGAACGCGCGCGCCATCGTCAAGGCAGCCCGACGCGCCAGGCGCGTGCACGCCGTCGTCCAGAACCGCCGCTATGTCGCCAACGTCAGGCGCATCAGGCGTTTTCTCGATTCCGGCGCCATCGGTGCGCCAACCAGCATCCACGCCGAATTCTTCGTCGCGCCGCATTTCGGCGGGTTTCGCGAGGAGATGCGCCATGTCCTGCTGCTCGACATGGCGATCCATACTTTCGACGCCGCCCGCTACATGGTCGGCGGCGCGCCGGCCAGCGTCTACTGCCAGGAATGGGAGCCGGTCAATTCCTGGTACCGGCAGGGATCGTCGGCCACCGCAATCTTCGAGCTCGGCCGCGGCAAGCTGTTCACCTATGCCGGCTCCTGGTGCGCCGACGGGTTCCGCACCAGTTGGGAGAGCACATGGCGCATCGTCGCCGAGCACGGCAGCCTGGTCTGGGACGGTGAGGATGGGCTGAGGGCGGAAGTCGCGCGGCCTATCCGTGAAGGCCTGTTCGATCGCACAGAGCCGCTCGCCGTGCCGCCGCTCGATCCCAATGACCGCATCGGCGGCCATCTCGGCATCATCCAGGATTTTGTTCGCGCCGTCGAAACCGGCAGCGAGCCGGAGACGCGCGGCGCCGACAACATCAAGAGCCTGGCCATGGTCTTTGCCGCGATCGAAAGCGCCGAAACCGGGCGCCGGGTCGCGATCGCACAGGAAGGGTGACGATGCCAAACCCGCTTCTCGACATCAGGATCGGCACCATGGTGCGGGCCAATCTCGATGACCCGGCCGCCTATATCAAGGCGATCCTGCCGCTCGGCTTCGAAAGCATCCAGCCCTTCTTCTGGCAGACGCTGGGCGGCAAGGATATTCCACGGCTGGCCGGCCAGATCCGCGAGGCGATCGGCGACGCCGACGTCGTCGTCTCCTCGCTCGGCGTCTTCGGCAATCCGCTGGAATGCGGCGATGTCGATCGCGGCGTGCTTGATGCCTGGGAAACGGCCATCGACCATGCGCATCTGTTCGGCACCGCGATGGTCAGCGGCTTCACCGGCCGCCTCCGCGGCAAGCCGCTGCCCGACAGCCTGCCGCGCTTCCGCGAGGTCTGGGGACCACTGGCCCGGCGCGCCGCCGACAAGGGCGTGCGCATCGCCTTCGAGAATTGCGCGATGGACGGCAACTGGGCCGATGGAGACTGGAACATCGCCCATAATCCGGACGCCTGGGAGCTGATGTTCAATGAATTGCCCGATGACAATCTCGGCCTGGAATGGGAGCCCTGCCACCAGCTCGTCTACCTGATCGATCCGATCCCGCAGATCCGCAAATGGGCGCCGCGCATTTTCCATGTCCACGGCAAGGACGCGACGGTGCGCTGGGACGTGATCCGCGAGCATGGCGTGTTCGGCCGGCTGCCGTTCGTGCAAATGCGCACGCCTGGCTTCGGCGACAGCGACTGGACGCGGGTGATCAGCGAATTGCGGCTGGCCGGATACAGGGGCGCCATCGACATCGAAGGCTGGCACGACCCGGTCTATCGCGGCGACCTTGAGATTACAGGGCAAGTTCGGGCGCTGGACTACCTCAAGCAATGCCGGGGAGGCGCGACGTATCTGCCGAACCCGGCGTGAGGCTAATGCATGTCGCGCAAAAGCATGCCCTCGGGCCTGACCCAAGGGTGTGCAGCGGTTTTGCGACAACGACATGCATCAAACAGGGAGCCGGCCAGCGAAGCATTGCGGCGAGAAGCCGAAGCATTCGTCGAAGACCCCTCGGCTTGCGAGGGAACAAAGGGAGGATAAGTGCATGAGCATCACGATGAGAAGGACAGTTCTGCGCTCGACCGTCATGGCGGCCGCCACGGCGCTCGCCGCCGCAATCTCCACCTTGCCTGCCCAGGCGCTCGATGCCCAGTGGTGCAAGGACGTCCACATCCGCTTCTTCGTCGGCGGCGCCGAGGGCGACGCCTTCGGCACCATCGTCTACAATGGCGCCAAGCAGGCCGAGGCCGATCTTGGGCCAAAGGTCGACTACATCTTCTCCCAGTGGGATGTCGAGAAGATGGTGCAGCAATTGCGCGAGGCCGTCGCGGTCAAGCCCGGCGGCATCGCCATGATGGGCCACCCGGGCGATGCTTCGATCATGCCGCTGGCCGAACAGGCGCACAAGGACGGCATCAGGATGATGTACCAGAACGTGCCGGTGCCGAAGGTCACGGCAGCGTTCGGCGGCGGCTATGTCGGCGCCCAGCAGGAAGAGCAGGGCCGCGCGCTCGGCGCCGAGGCGTTCAAGCTGGCCGGGCTCAAGGCCGGCGACAAGGCGATCATGATCGGCCCGTTCGAGAACGAGAGCCGCGGCGCGCGCGAGCGCGGCACGGTCGCCGCCCTGAAAGAGGCGGGCGTCGAGGTCATCCAGCTCTCCTCGCCGCCGAGCGGCGAATGGGCTTCCGACCCTAATCTGGCCATTCCGGTGATTACCGCAGCACTCCTAAACAATCCCGATGTCAAGGCGGTTGGCTATCCCGGCGGACAGATGCTGGGCAACGTCCCGACCTACATGCAGGCGGCGGGCAGGAAGGCTGGCGATATCTTCAATTTCGGCTTCGACACCAGCCCGCAGATCGTCGAGGGCTTCAAGGGCGGCTGGGTCCAACTGACGGCCGACCAGCAGCCGTTCCTGCAGGGTTATCTGCCGATCCTCAGCCTCTGCCAGCAGGTGGTGCTGGGCCTGGCGCCAACGAATGTCGACACCGGCGCCGGCTTCGTCACGCCTGACAATTACGAGATCGTCGCCGAACTCGCCAAGCAGGCGCTGCGCTGACCTTTTGACACGGCTGCCGGTCTTCCGACCGCAGCCGGAACCAAGTGAGGATCGCCATGGCAGAACGCCTTATAGAGCTGCGCGACATCAGCAAGTCCTACGGTCAGGTCTATGCGCTGGGTGGGGTCAATCTCAGCGTCGACCGCGGCGAGGTGGTCGGCCTGATCGGCGACAACGGCGCCGGCAAGTCGACGCTGATCAAGATCCTCTCCGGCGTGGTCAAACCGACCAGCGGCGAGATCCTCATCCGCGGCCAGCCGGTGACCGGCTGGAGCGCCGCGCGCTCGCGCGACGCCGGCATCGAGACGGTATTCCAGGACCGGGCGCTGGCCGTGCAGCAGACGATCGTGCGCAACATCTTCATGGGCCGCGAACTCACCGGCTTTCTCGGCTGGCTGAAGGTCAACAAGGAAATCGAGGAGGCGAGCCGGCTGATGCGCGAGATCGGCTTCACCTCGAAAGTGTTCACGCCGCAATCGATCGTCGGCCAGCTTTCCGGCGGCGAACGCCAGGGCGTGGCGATCGCCCGGGCAATCTACAAGCAGGCCGACCTGATCATCCTCGACGAGCCGACGACGGCGCTGTCGCTGACCGAGACCGCCAAGGTCTTCCATTTCGTGCGCCAGGTGCGGGCGAGCGGACGGTCGATCCTGTTCATCGGCCACAACATCCACCACGTCTTCGACATCGCCGATCGTTTCGTCGTGCTGGACCGCGGCAAGGTGGCGCTCACCGCCGACCGCAGCCAGGTCAAGTCGGCCGAAGACCTCATCAACTTCATGGAAGACGTCGCGCATCCGGGTGGATTGCCGGGACTGCACGACGCCGGCGACCCGGAGCAGAGAGCACGATGAGCAAGACGATGGAGCCCGATCTGCAAGAGCCGTCCGCAGGCATCTCCCGTCCCGGCAATCCCCGGAAAGAGTGGAAACACCCATCCGATCACTGGATGCGCGGCTTCATCCTCGACAACCGCGCCGCACTTGGCACGCTTGCGGTGTTCGTGGTGATGATGACGGTGTTCATGATCGCCAACCCGACCGTCTTCACCACCTGGTATCTCTACAGTTCCGTGCTCACCACGCTGCCGGTTGCGCTGTTCGTGGTGGTGCCGCTGGTCTTCGTCGTCACCTGCGGCGAGATCGACCTGTCGTTTCCGGCGACGATGGGTTTTGCCTCATGGGTGTTCGCGCTGGTCGTGCAGGCCGGCTACGACCCGTTTCTCGGTATTGCCGCCGCCATTGCAACGGGCACGTTGCTCGGCTTCCTTGTCGGGTCGCTGGTCGTCTATGGCGGGCTGTCGTCGCTGATCGCCACGCTCGGCATGAACTTCCTGCTGCGCGGCCTGATCCAGATCATCAACGAAGGCAGGTCGACGGCGCTGACCAGCCTTGCCGACAGCTGGGCCTACAAGATCTTCTCCAGCCAGCTTTACGGCATCCCGGTGCAGATCTTCTGGGCCATCGGCTTTGTCGTGCTGTCGGCGCTGCTCTACAACAGGCATCGTTTCGGCGCGCAGGTGAAGGTGGTCGGCGACAATCCCGACAGCGCCCAGCAGATGGGCATCGACGTCAAGCGCGTGCGGGTGAAAGTATTCGTCTTCGTCGGCATCGGGGCGGCGATCGCCGGCACCTTCTCGGTGATGATCAACTTCACTTGGTGGCCGACGGCTGGCGACGGCTATTTGCTGCCGGTGCTGGCATCGGTGTTCGTTGGCGGCACGCCGACCTGGGGCGGCGTCGGCACCGTGGTCGGCGGCGCCATCGGCGCCGTCACCGTGTCATTCATCCAGACCGGCGTCGTCGCGGCAGGCCTGAGCGGCTTCTATGTCCAGTTCTTCAACGGGCTGATCATCATCCTGTCGCTGCTCGGCCACAAATGGAACCAGGCGCGGTATCGGTGAGGGGGACGCTCACACCCCGGTGACAAACCCGTCCAGCACGCGTTTCTGGCCGGCCTTGTCGAAGTCGATGGTCAGCTTGTTGCCGTCGATGGCGGCAATGTTGCCGTTGCCGAATTTCTGGTGGAAGACGCGGTCGCCGACATTGAAGGGGGATGGCGTGTCGGCGACGGATTTGGCGACCAGCTCGCCGTCGATGGTGCGGCCCTTGATCGAGGTGCGGCCGGCACCATAGCCACTGTCGGTTTCGCCATAGCCGATGCGCTCGACCTGGTGGCCGGAACGCGAGCCCCAGTTGCGGTCGGTCGCCTCAGTGCGGTTCTGTTGCGCGCGCTGCCAGCCCGGCGTCGCATAGGTGCTGGAGAAGGCACCGGATTTCTCGGTGCCGCCGGTATTGCCGCCAACATTGTCGAAGCGCGAAGCGCCATAGGGGTTCTGCCTTCCTGCCCCTTGGCCGCCCCGTCCGGAGGCGAAGGAGCCGCCGCCGTAGGCATTGCCATAACCGCCATAGGAGTTGCCGCTCTCAGCGACCTCGACATGGGCTTCCGGCAATTCATAGAGGAAGCGCGACGCGATGGTCGATTGCCACAGGCCGTGGATGCGGCGGTTGGAGACGAACCATAAATGCAGGTTCTTCTTGGCGCGGGTCAGCCCGACATAGGCCAGCCGCCGTTCTTCCTCCAGCCCGGAGCGGCCGCCCTCGTCGAGCGCGCGCTGGTGTGGAAAAAGACCTTCCTCCCAGCCGGGCAGAAAAACCGTCTCGAATTCGAGGCCCTTGGCCGAATGCAGCGTCATGATGTTGACGGCGTCGAGGGACTCGCTTTTCTCTGCCTCCATCACCAGCGCGACATGTTCGAGGAACGAGCGCAGCGATTCGTACTCCTCCATGGAGCGGATCAGTTCCTTGAGGTTTTCCAGCCGGCCGGGAGCTTCCGCCGAGCGGTCGTTCTTCCACATGTCGGTGTAGCCGCTCTCCTCCAGGATGGTCTCGGCGAGCTCGGTATGCGGCGTGGTCTCCAGCGCCTTCTGCCAGCGCTCGAAATTTGCGGCGACTTCGCGCAGCGCGGCGCGCGGCTTCGGCTTCAGCTCGTCGCTCTCAGCGAGTTTTTCCGCAGCCTCCAGCATCGGGATGCGGAGCGCCCTGGCGGTGTCGTGGATCTGGCGGATGGTGGTTTCGCCCAACCCGCGCTTCGGCACGTTGACGATGCGCTCGAAGGCGAGGTCGTCGGCGCCTTGCGCGACGACGCGGAAGAAGGCCAGCGCATCGCGGATTTCGAGACGCTCGTAGAAGCGCGGGCCGCCAATGACGCGATAGTTGAGGCCGAGGGTGACGAAGCGGTCCTCGAACTCGCGCATCTGGAAGGACGCGCGGACAAGAATGGCCATGTCGTTGAGATTGTGCTTCTGCCGCTGGTAGGCCTCGATGGTTTCGCCGACGGCGCGGGCCTCTTCCTCGGAATCCCAGGCGGCATGAACATGGACCTTCTCGTCGTCCTCGGCGATCTTTTCGGTGAACAGCGTCTTGCCGAAGCGGCTTTCATTGTGGGCGATGAGGTGGGAGGCGGTGCCGAGGATGTGCGCGGTGGAGCGGTAGTTGCGCTCCAGCCGGATGATCGTGGCGCCGGGGAAATCCTTGTCGAAGCGCAGGATGTTGTCGACTTCGGCCCCGCGCCAGCCATAGATCGACTGGTCGTCGTCGCCGACGCAGCAGATGTTTATGGTGGCCGCGCGCGGGTTTCCGTCCCCCTTGAGGGGAGGGTGGCCGGGCAAAGCCCGGCCGGGTGGGGTCCGGGCGGCCGTGCTCGACGCTCTGGCAGTGCCTTCTGCGGCGGGGGCCCCCCCCCCCCCCCCGGCGGGCCCCCCCCCCCCCCCGCGGGGGGGGGGGGGGCGCGCGCCCCCCCCCCCCCCCCCCCCCCCCCCCCCCCCACAGCCCTTGATGC